>NZ_JBKGFP010000010.1:0-11192 GCF_046557535.1 Pseudomonas sp. S1(2024) | reverse complement strand
GTTTTCCCTTCCCAACAGGGGGGGCCGAGGTGCGGGGTTTGGTGGCTTTGTTGGGGGAGCGGGCAAGCCCGCGAAGAGGCAGGCACAGCAAACACAAAAGGCCGGCTCCCTATAGAGAGAGCCGGCCTTTTTGCATTCAACTAACGGACTGTTACTTACCCGCAGTCAGCGCGTTGTAGCTGGTAATCAGGTTGCGATAATCCGGAATGTGGTTGGAGCAGAGCGCCGCCAGCCCTTCGATGTCGTTGCGCCAGTCGCGGTGCAGCTCACAGGCCACGCCGAACCAGGTCATCATTTGCGCGCCTGCGCGGCTCATGCGGTCATGGGCAGCATCGCGGGTCATTTCGTTGAAGGTGCCGGAAGCATCAGTCACCACGAACACTTCGAACTCCTCTTCCAGGGCCGACAGCGCCGGGAACGCTACACAGACCTCAGTCACCACTCCGGCGATGATCAGCTGCTTCTTGCCCGTGGCCTTCACCGCCTTGACGAAGTCTTCGTTGTCCCAGGCGTTGATCTGGCCTGGGCGGGCGATGTAGGGGGCGTCCGGGAACAGGGCTTTCAGCTCTGGTACCAGCGGGCCGTTGGGGCCTTGTTCGAAGCTGGTGGTGAGGATGGTCGGCAGGTTGAAGAACTTGGCCAGGTCGGCCAGGGCCAGCACGTTGTTCTTGAACTTGTCCGGCTCGATGTCACGGACCAGGGACAGCAGGCCAGCCTGGTGGTCGACCAGCAGGACAGCGGCGTCGTCTTTGTTCAGGCGGTTGTAGGTGAATTTGCTCATGGTCTGTGCTCCTAAGGGTTATGAATTTTTCAGCATTCGGGGGTGTTTCGCGTTGATGGGCACAGATTAAAATCATCACCTTTGTGGCGGTAGATAGCAGAATTTGGCTTTAGCGTTCCGTTTTATGAACGATAGATTGGCGCTGGATTTACTGGCCTCTTCGCGGGCATGCCCGCTCCCACAGCTACTGCACTGGCTTTGAATCTTGTGCGATCCCTGTGGGAGCGGGCGTGCCCGCGAAGAGGCCAGTACAGGCGGCCAACAATCCGGAGACCGATCATTGGAAGACCTCAACTCCCTCTACTACTTCACCCAGGTAGTCGAACACGGCGGCTTCGCCCCGGCTGGCCGGGCGCTGGACATGCCCAAGTCGAAGCTAAGCCGGCGCATTGCCGATCTCGAAGACCGCCTGGGCGTGCGCCTGCTGCACCGCACCAGCCGCCATTGTTCGCTCACCGAGATCGGCCAGGCCTACTACAACCGCTGCCTGGCCATGCGCGTGGAGGCCGAGGGCGCGGCGGAGATCATCGAGCGCAACCGCAGCGAACCGCGTGGCCTGGTGCGTATCAGTTGCCCGACCACCCTGCTCAATTCCTGGGTCGGGCCGATGCTGACCCGCTATATGCTCAAGTACCCGCAGGTGGAGCTGTTCATCGAGAGCACCAACCGCCGCGTCGACCTGCTGCACGAGGGTTTCGACATCGCCCTGCGGGTGCGCTTTCCACCGCTGGAGAACACCGACATGGTGATGAAGGTGCTGAGCAACAGTACCCAGTGCCTGGTCGGCCAGCCGCAGTACCTGGAGCAGTTGCCCAAGCGCTTCGACCCGCAGTTGCTCGGCACGCTGCCGAGCCTGCATTGGGGCAGCGCCCAGCGTGAGTACCAGTGGGAGCTGTTCCAGGGCGAAGACAGCAGCCGCAGCATCGTCATCCCGCACACACCGCGTATGGTGACGGACGACCTGTTCGCCCTGCGCCATTTCGTGGTGGCCGGGGTGGGTATTGCGCACCTGCCGCGGGTGGCGGTGCGCGAAGACCTGGCGGCGGGTCGGCTGGTGGAGTTGTTGCCGGACTGGCACCCGCGTTGCGGCATCGTGCATGCGATCTTCCCGTCGCGGCGGGGGTTGCTGCCGTCGGTACGGGCGCTGATCGATCATCTGGCCGAAGAATTCGCCATCAGCGACATGGCTTGAGTTCTGGGTTGGCTGTACCGGCCTCTTCGCGGGCTCGCCCGCTCCCACAGGTATTGCACAGGGTTCAAAACCTGCGGTGAACCTGTGGGAGCGGGCAAGCCCGCGAAGAAGCCGGCACAGGCAAAAACAGCCAGAGCACACGCATACAAGACCCCTGGCCTATCCTTCCTCCACAGTCCCGGATCATCCCTCCCGGAGCCCCCATGATCCGCGCCACCCACGGACCAGGCCGCGCCCTGCTCGCCACCCTCGCCCTGTGCCCGGTGCTCAGCCAGGCCGAAGAGCCCGCCTGGTCGCTGCTCAGCCGCAACTACTTCCTGCACAGCGACTTCCGCTCGCCCTCCGGCAGTGGCCAGAACTACCGCCAGGAATGGGCCCAGGGCTTCATTGGCGAAATCCGCTCCGGCTTCACCGAGGGCACACTCGGCGTCGGCATCGATGCCCATGGTTTTCTCGGCCTCAAGCTGGACGGCGGCCGCGGCCATGCCGGCACTGGCCTGCTGCCGCGCGACAGCGATGGCCGCGCCGAGTCCGACTACTCCAGCGCCGGCGCCGCACTCAAGCTGCGCCTGGGCAATACCCAACTGCGCTACGGCGAAATGACCGTGGAAACCCCGGTGTTCGACACCAGCGACAAACGCCTGCACCCGGAGTACGCCACCGGCTGGTTCCTGGACAACACCGATCTGCCCGACTGGCGCCTGCAGGCCGGGCGCTTCACCGCCTTCAACAACCAGGACAACAGCTCCAGCCATGATGACTTCAGCGGCTACGGCGCTACCACCGACAACCGTTCCATCAGCCTGGCCGGCGCCGCGTTCGCATCCGACGGGCCATTCGGCGGCGCACTGTACGCAGGCCAGCTGGAGGACACCTGGCGCCAGGCCTACCTCAACCTGAACCTGGCCGAGGGCAACTGGCGCCTGGACGGCAACCTGTACAAGACCCGCGACACCGGCAATGCCAGTGCCGGGGCAATCGACACCCTCGCCTACAGCCTGCTGGCCAGGTACAGCTTCGGCGCCCAGGCGCTGAGCCTGGCCTACCAGAAGGTCGAGGGCGATACCCCGTTCGACTTCGTCGGCGGCGACTCCATCTACCTGGCCAACTCGATCAAGTACGCCGATTTCAACGGCCCCGGCGAGCGCTCGTGGCAACTGCGCTACGACCTCGACTTCGCCACCCTCGGCGCCCCCGGCCTGAGCTTGATGGGCCGCTACGTCAGCGGCCGTGGCATCGACGGCAGCCATGCCCCGGCCGGCGGCGCCTATGTGGGCCAGTACGGCGACGGCGGCAAGCACTGGGAGCGCGACATCGACCTGAAATACGTGGTGCAGTCGGGCGCCGCCAAGGACCTGAGCCTGTCGTTTTCCCACGTCAGCCACCGCGCCAACCAGGCCCAGGCCGGCGATGACATCGACCGGATCTACCTGATCATCGAATACCCACTCAAAGGCAGCTTCTGACATGAGCACGACCCCTTCAGGCGCCTGGAGCCCATTGCGCAACGCCACCTTCCGCATGCTGTGGATCGCCACCATCGCTTCCAACATCGGCACCTGGATGCACGAGGTGGGCGCCGGCTGGCTGATGACCACGCTGTCGGCCAGCCCGTTGCACGTGGCCCTGATCCAGGTAGCCGGCTCGCTACCAATGTTCTTCCTCGCCCTGCCGGCCGGCGCGGCGGCGGATATCGTCGACAAGCGCCGCTACCTGTTGCTGGTGCAACTATGGATGTCTTCGGTGGCCGTGGTGCTGGCGGCCCTGACACTGCTCGGGCTGATGAACGTCACCCTGCTGCTGGTGCTTACCCTGGCGCTGGGCATCGGCACGGCACTGATGATGCCGGCCTGGAGTGCGCTGACACCGGAGCTGGTGGGCAAGGACGACCTGGCCAACGCGGTGGCGCTTTCCAGTGTCGGTATCAACGTGTCGCGCGCCATCGGCCCGGCTTTGGCGGGCGTGGTGGTGAGCATGGTCGGCCCGTGGCTGACCTTCGCCCTGAATGCCATCTCGTTCACCGGGGTGATTTTGGTGCTGTTCCTGTGGAAGCGCGAGGTGAAGGAGCCGCTGCTGCCGGCCGAGCGCTTCGTCGGCGCCATGCGCACCGGGCTGCGTTTCGCGCGCAGTGCCAAGCCCTTGCAGGCGGTGATATTGCGCGCCTTGGCATTCTTTTTCTGCGCCAGCGCCGGCACCTCGCTGCTGCCGTTGATCGTGCGTGGCGAGATGCATGGCACCGCCGCCGATTTCGGCCTGCTGCTGGCGGCCATCGGCATTGGCGCGGTGGCCGGCGCCACCTTGCTGCCACGCCTGCGCGAACGCATCAGCCGCGACCGCCTGGTGCTGCTCGCCAGCCTGCTGTATGCCCTGTTCCTGCTGGCCCTGGCGCTGGTGCGCAACTTCTATGTGCTGCTGCCGGCAATGCTGCTCAGCGGCGCGGCGTGGATTGCCGTGCTGTCCAACCTGCAGGTGGCGGCGCAGACCTCGGTGCCGGCCTGGGTACGGGCGCGGGCGCTGTCGGTGTACATCCTGATCTTCTTTGGTGCCATGGCCAGTGGTGGGTTGCTGTGGGGCACGCTGGCCAGCCATGCAACCATCACCTTGAGCCTGCTGCTGGCCGCAGGAGGCCTGGCACTGGGCACGCTGCTGACCTGCAAGGTGACGCTGCCGGAAACCGCAGCCGAGGAGCTGACGCCGTCACTGCATTGGCCGGTGCCGCTGCTGAGCGACGACATGGACAAGGAAAGCGGGCCGGTGATGGTCACCGTGGAATACCACATCGACCCGGCCAAGGCCGAGGCGTTCCAGCAGGCAGCGCGGGAGCTGGAGGCGATGCGCAAGCGCAATGGCGCGTTGTCGTGGGGGTTGATGCGCGACAGCGCGGACCCGGCGTTGTGGCTGGAGTTCTTCTTCGAGGAATCGTGGCTGGAGCATTTGAGGCATCACCACCGGGTAACCCGGGGTGAGCTGAAGATCGAGGCCAGGGTGCGGATGCTGCAGACCGATGGGGTGGAAGTGAAGATTCGGCATCTGTTGGCTGGAGCTGAGTACAAGGCTCACCATTGATGTTGGCCTTTCCGGCCTCTTCGCGGGCACGCCCGCTCCCACAGGTGCACCACAGCCCTCAGACTTTGTGCGATCCCTGTGGGAGCGGGCGAGCCCGCGAAGGGGCCAGCACTGAAGGAACAAAAAAGGGGGCCAATAACTGGCCCCCCTTTTTTCACATCAGCTCAGCTTAGAAAGCAAAGCACGAACAACCCAACGCCCCCCAGAAGCCCTGGAAATCATTCACCGGCACACTCGAATGCCGTGCCTTCTCATGGCTGTGCGCATGCACCCCGCAAGGCCCGACACACTGGTGCGCCACCGCTGCCAGCGACGGCGTGCCCACGCGCCAGTGGCCCGGCACCTTGGTCACCGGAGACCACTCCGGCAGCACCGGCACCTGGGGCGGGCCGAGCTTGTCGAATTCCGCCGCGCCATACACCACCTTGCCATCGACCACGGTCAGCACCGACTCGATGCCTTTGATCGCCTCTTCATCGACACTGAAGAAGTCCAGCGACAGCGCCGCCAGGTCAGCCAGCTGGCCCACCTTGATCTGGCCTTTCTTGCCCTGCTCGCTGGAGAACCAGGCGCTGCCCTGGGTGAACAGCTGCAGCGCGGTGTCACGGCTGAGGCCTTCCGGGTACAGCTCCATGCCACCGACGGTCTTGCCGCTGACCAGCCAGTACAGCGAGGTCCACGGGTTGTAGCTGGACACGCGGGTGGCGTCGGTACCGGCGCCAACCGGCACGCCCATGTCGAGCATGCGCTTGATTGGCGGGGTCTGCTCGGCAGCCTTGGCACCGTAGCGGTCGACGAAATACTCACCCTGGAAGGCCATGCGATCCTGGATGGCGATACCGCCGCCCAGCGCACGCACACGCTCGATGTTCTGCGGGGTGATGGTTTCGGCGTGGTCGAAGAACCACGGCAGGCCATTGAACGGGATGTCCCGGTTGACCTTCTCGAACACGTCGAGCATGCGCGTGATCGATTCGTTGTAGGTGGCATGCAGGCGGAACGGCCAGCGCTGCTCGACCAGGTGGCGCACCACCGGCTCCAGCTCTTGTTCCATGGTTTGCGGCAGGTCCGGGCGCGGTTCGAGGAAGTCCTCGAAGTCGGCGGCGGAGAACACCAGCATTTCGCCGGCGCCATTGTGGCGCAGGAAGTCGGTACCGCTGTGCAGCTTCACGCTGGAGGTCCACTTGCGGAAGTCGTCCAGCTCTTCCTTGGGCTTCTGGGTGAACAGGTTGTAGGCAATGCGCACGGTCAGCTGGTTGTTGTCGGCCAGCTCCTGGATCACCTGATAGTCGTCCGGGTAGTTCTGGTAGCCACCACCGGCATCGATGGCGCTGGTCAGGCCCAGGCGGTTGAGCTCGCGCATGAACTGGCGGGTGGAGTTGACCTGGTATTCCAGCGGCAGCTTCGGCCCCTTGGCCAGGGTGGCGTAGAGGATCATCGCGTTGGGGCGGGCGATGAGCATGCCGGTCGGGTTGCCGAACTTGTCACGCTGGATCTCGCCGCCCGGCGGGTTGGGCGTGTCCTTGGTGTAGCCGACGGCCTTGAGCGCAGCGCGGTTGAGCAGTGCGCGGTCATACAGGTGCAGCAGGAATACCGGGGTGTCAGGTGCGGCCTGGTTGATTTCCTCCAGGGTGGGCATGCGTTTTTCGGCGAACTGGAACTCGTTCCAGCCGCCGACCACACGCACCCACTGCGGGGTCGGCGTGCGCGCGGCCTGGTCCTTGAGCATGCGCAGGGCATCGGCCACCGAAGGCACGCCTTCCCAGCGCAGCTCCAGGTTGTAGTTCAGGCCACCACGGATCAGGTGCAGGTGCGAGTCGTTCAGGCCAGGGATGACCGTACGCTGCTTGAGGTCGATGATCTGCGTAGTGGCGCCCTTGTGGGCCATGGCTTCGGCGTCGTTGCCCACGGCGATGAAACGGCCATCCTTGATGGCGACGGCGGTCGCGGTGGGCTTTTCACGATCAACGGTGTGCAGTTTGCCGTTGAACAGAATCAGATCGGCGGTCATGGAACCTCCTTGGGTGGATGCGTGAGCGGAACCGGCGGAACCGGTAAAGGGCAATGCGGACCAGAGCGCGCCAGCGGCACCGAGCACGGTACTGGTGGCGAGGAACTGGCGACGGGTCTTGTCGTTGCGGTCCTGGGACATGGGGTTCTCCGTCTGGTGCGGCAGCGGGCAGGCGCAACTGCGGAGCATGCCGGTTGGTGTAGGGGCAAGGCTTGGATGGATGTGCGGTGGGTTGTTGAAGGTTAGCCTTGTTCAGCATTTGCGCTGCCTGGGCTGGCCTCTTCGCGGGCACGCCCGCTCCCACAGGGAAATCACAGGATTTAAATGCTGTGCAGTACCTGTGGGAGCGGCGGTGCGGCGATCCGACGTGCCCGCGAATGCCTCCCACAATTACTGCTGAAGGAACGCCAGCAGGTCCTCGTTCAGTTGCTGTGCATGAGTCACCGCAAACCCGTGCGGCGCCCCCGCATACACCTTCAGCTCAGCCCCACGAATCAGCTCCGCCGCCCGCTTGCCGGTGCTCTCGAACGGCACGATCTGGTCGTCGTCACCGTGGATCACCAGGGTCGGCACATCGATCCTGGCCATATCCGGGCGGAAGTCGGTTTCGGAGAACGCGGTCACGCAATCCAGGGTGCCCTTGATCGATGCCATCAGCGCAATGTTCAAGGTCTGGGTCTGCACACCCTGGGACACCTGCTGCCCATGGTTGATGCCATAGAACGGCGTGGCGAAATCGGCGATGAACTGCGCCCGGTCGGCACGCAGGCCGGCGCAGATACCCTCGAACACCGATAGGTCGACACCTTCAGGGTTGTCGTCACGCTTGCCGAACACCGGCGTCACCGCGCCCAGCAGCACCAGCCCGGCCACACGCTCGCTGCCGTGGCGGGCGATGTAGCGGCTAACGTCGCCGCCACCCATCGAGAAGCCCACCAAAGTCACGTCGCGCAGGTCGAGGTGTTCGATCAGCTGGGCGATGTCATCGGCGAAGGTGTCGTAGTCGTAGCCGTTCCATGGCTGGCTCGAACGGCCGAAACCACGGCGGTCGAAGGCGATGGCGCGGTAGCCGCGGCTGGCCAGGAATTCCATCTGCGAATCCCACATGTCGGCATCCAGTGGCCAGCCGTGGCTGAACAGCACAGGTTTGCCGCTACCCCAGTCCTTGAAGTAGATCGAAGTGCCATCGCGGGTAACGAACGTGCTCATGTCGGTATCTCCTTGAAAATGTCGAGGTAAAGGCCTGGCTCAGCCACGTAGCCAGTTGGCGCAGCGGCGGGTTACCCAAGGCATGATGTAGAACACCACGGGCAGGATGACGAACAGGTTGACGATCAGATTGCCGGTGATCGCGCCCCCCAACTGCGGAAAGCGTGCGAACAACGGTGCCAGCAGTTGTGGAATGATCATGGTCATCGGGCAGATCACCAGGTAGGTCAGCAGGGCCTGCTTCCAGCGCGGCGGTTGCGCCGGCGTGGTGCCCGTCGAACTGGCGATTACCTTATGTTGCAGGCATACGGTCACTACGTCGCGGTTGTCTTGGGGTGCGGTGTTCATCGGCGTTCCTTGGGATGAGCTTGCCCGCATCCACTGTGCAACGGCGGACGGGCGCTGGATTGGACAGGTGTGCTGCTTTGGTGGGCACCGGCTGGCGGTGCCCGCGCATCTGGCTTACTTGCTGGCGTTGAAAGCGTTGTAGCTGGTGATCAGGTTGCGGTAGTCCGGGATGTGGTTGGAGCACAGCGCGGCCAGGCCTTCGATGTCGTTACGCCAGTCGCGGTGCAGCTCACAGGCCACGCCGAACCAGGTCATCAGTTGTGCGCCGGCCTGGCTCATGCGGTCGTGGGCGGCGTCGCGGGTCATGGCGTTGAAGGTGCCGGAGGCATCGGTGACCACGAACACTTCGAACTCTTCTTCCAGGGCCGACAGCGCCGGGAAGGCTACGCACACTTCGGTCACCACGCCGGCGATGATCAGCTGCTTCTTGCCGGTGGCCTTCACCGCCTTGACGAAGTCCTCGTTGTCCCAGGCGTTGATCTGGCCTGGGCGGGCGATGTAGGGGGCGTCCGGGAACAGGGCTTTCAGCTCTGGTACCAGCGGGCCATTGGGGCCTTGTTCGAAGCTAGTGGTGAGGATGGTCGGCAGGTTGAAGAACTTGGCCAGGTCGGCCAGGGCCAATACGTTGTTCTTGAACGCGTCCGGCTCGATGTCGCGGACCAGGGACAGCAGGCCAGCCTGGTGGTCGACCAGCAGGACAGCGGCGTCGTCTTTGTTCAGGCGGTTGTATTTGAAGTTGGTCATGGTCGTTGCTCCTAAGGTTTTGATCTTTTCAGTAAGTTGGGTGTTTCGCGTTGATGGGAGAAGATTAAAACCATGACCTTTGGGGCGGTAGATAGCAGTTTTTGGCTCTAGCGTTCTGTTTTGTGAACGATGGATTGATGCTGGATTTGCCGGCCTCTTCGCGGGTTTGCCCGCTCCCACAGGGATCGCGCATCCATCAACTCATGCACAACTTCTGTGGGAGCGGGCAAGCCCGCGAAGAGGTCGGCACAGGCTGTCATTGCCTGCCCGGCCAACCTGCTCTATTACTACCCACAGCCCTCCCCTCACCCGAGACCACCATGCTGGCGTTCATCCAGTCATACCCGTTGTTGCTCGGCACCGCCCTGATCCTGCTCGACCTCGTGCTTTGGCAACTGATTCCTCTCCAGCAACGCGCCTGGCGTATCGGCACGCGGTTGGTGCTGTTCCTGCTGTTCAGCTCGGTACTGGTGGCTGCCGGCATGAGCCCGATGCAACCACCCCCCTGGCCCGATGATGTCTCGCGCAACCTGATCGCCACGGTACTGGCGATCGGCTGGTGGCTGTTCGGCGCACGCACGGTGACAGTGGTGTTCGGCCTGTTGCTGGGTGCCCGTGGCAGCCATGGCGGGCGTTTGCTGCAGGATGTGCTGGGGGCGCTGATCTTCCTGGCTGCGGTGGTCGCCGCCGCAGGTTATGTGTTGCAGTTGCCGGTGAAGGGCCTGCTGGCTACATCGGGGGTAATGGCCATCGTCATCGGCCTGGCGCTGCAGAGCACATTGGCCGACGTGTTCAGTGGCATCATCCTGAACACCACGCGGCCGTATCAGATTGGCGACTCGATCTCCATCGATAGCACCGAAGGCAAGGTGCTGGAAATCGACTGGCGTGCCACCCGCCTGCTCACCAGCACCGGCAGCCTGGCGGTGATCCCCAACTCGGTGGCGGCCAAGGCCCGGCTGCTCAACCACAGCCGCCCGGCCGATGTGCACGGGGTGTCGGTCAGCGTGGTGGTACCGGCCAAGGTGCGGCCCAAACGGGTGTTCGATGCTCTGGAAAAAGCCTTGCAAGGCGTCAGTGCCATCCTGGCTACACCAAGACCAAAGGTGACGGTGAAAGCCTCGACGCTGGAATCAGTGGAGTACGAAGCCAGCGGCTTCGTGGCCGACGCGGGCGCCAAGGGCGACGCGCGCAATCAGCTGTTCGACCTGGCCCACCGGCACCTGGAGGCCAGCGGGGTAATGTGGAACACCGACCTGGCCATGCCACCACGCAGCCGCCAGCGCGAGGTGCTGGATGAGGTGCGGGTGTTCCGCTCGCTGAGCGCTGAAGAGCGCGATACGTTGAGCCAGCGCATGACGGCGGTGGAATACCTGGCCGACCAGGTGATCCTGGGCGTGGGCGAGCATTCCGATCATTTGCTGGTTATTGGCAGCGGGGTGGTTTCGGCGTCGATCCGCGATGGCGACAAGCTGGTCGAAGCAGGGCGCATGGGGCCGGGCGAGGTGCTGGGAATCGAAGGAATCATCGACGAAGAGGACTCGCTGGCCGAGTTCCGCACGCTGACCGGTTGCGTGCTGTATCGGATCGACAAGGAACAGGTGAAGAGCTGCCTGGTGCAACGCGGCGATGTGCAAACGGCGTTGAGCAAGTTGCAGCGGTTTCGGCGGCAGAGCCGGGAGTCGTTGTTGCTGCAGAAGCCGGTTTCGATCAAGAAGGGCGGCTTCCTTAGCTGGTTGCACAAGTAAGCCTGTGCCGGCCTCTTCGCGGGCGCGCCCGCTCCCACCCGACCCCACAGAAAACCACCCCCTGGGGGAGGACACCCCCTAAAAAAGACACCA
>NZ_JBKGFP010000009.1:0-26220 GCF_046557535.1 Pseudomonas sp. S1(2024) | reverse complement strand
GGCTCCCCTACCCCCCCCCCCCCACAAAGACCCCAGTGGGGGGAGCGGGCATGCCCGCGAAGAGGCCGGTACTTACAACACAACCCTTAGGCATTGCCCCGCGTGGTACAGCGAGAACCCGGACTCATAGAACGCAGTCCGCAGCGAGGGCGCACTCACGCCCTTCATCGGCGAGAACGGAATCGGCAGGCTGCCCGCCTCCCCCTTCAGCAGGAACTCGGCAAACGCCCGGCCAATCACGGTCCCGGTGGTATTGCCCCGCCCGTTGTACCCGGTTACCGCCACCAGCCCCGGCGCCGGTTCGAACAGGCGCATCAGGTGGTCTGGGGTGAAGTCGATGCAGCCGGTCCAGTGCATTTCCCACTCGACCTTGCCCAGCTCCGGGTAATAGTGGCTCTGGATGCGGTCGGCCCAGCTGCGCACGAACCACGCCGGCTTGTTGTCGACCCGGCCCAGGCTGCCTAGCAGCAGGCGGCCCTGGTCGTCGCGACGGATGCTGCTGAGCACGGTGCGGGTGTCCCACGAGCCTTGGCCATGTGGCAGCACCTTGTCGGCTGCAGCGCCCTGCAACGGCTTGGATGCCACCTGGTAGTAGTAGCCACGGAAAAACTGCTTCTGCAGGTTGCTCCAGTCGCCTTCGGTGTAGGCGCCGGTGGAAATCACCACCTTGTCGGCGCGCACCGAACCACGTGCGGTCTTCACCCGCCAGGCATCGCCGTCACGCTCCAGGCCTTCGACCGAAGACTGCTGGAACACCTTGCCACCCAGGCGTGCCACCGCTGCGGCCAGGCCCTGGGTGTAGCCCATGGGGTTGATGGTGCCAGCGCGGCGGTCGAGCAGCGCGGCGGAAATCTTGTCGGTGCCGCAATATTCCTGGCACTGGGCGCCGGTCAGCAGCTCCACGTCGGCACCACGGCGGCGCCATTGTTCGTGGCGGGCCTCCAGGTCGGCGATACCGGTGGCGTTGTGCGCCATGTGCAGCGTGCCTTTGTGCTGGGCCTGGCAGTCGATGCCAAGGCGTTCGATCATGGCGAACACTTCGGCCGGGGCTTCGCCGAGCACCTTGTTCAGGCGGCTGCCCTGCTGCAGGCCGAGGGTGGCCTCGACATCGTCGGGGCGGATCCAGGTGCCGGCGTTGACCAGGCCGACGTTGCGCCCGGAGCCGCCGTGACCGATCTTCCAGGCCTCCAGCAGGATCACCGACTTGCCCTGTTCGAGCAGGTGGATGGCCGCCGACAGGCCGGTAATGCCGCCACCGATCACACAGACATCGGCCTTGTGCTCACCGGCCAGGGCCTGGGCGGCGACGGTCGGTTTGCTGACGAATTCCCACAAGCATTCTTGACGCAGTTCGGACATGGCCCGGCTCCAGCAATTTTTCTTGTTGGGGCCTGCGTCGCCACCAACCGCCGACAGTCCAGCTCCCACAGATTACGATCCCTGTGGGAGCTGGCTTGCCGGCGAAACGGGGGCAAAGCCCCCGCCTGCGGACATCAGTCGAACACGATACCCTGCGCCAGCGGCAGTTCGCGCGAGTAGTTCACGGTGTTGGTCTGGCGACGCATGTAGCCTTTCCAGGCGTCCGAACCGGACTCACGGCCACCGCCAGTCTCCTTCTCGCCACCGAACGCACCGCCGATCTCGGCGCCGCTGGTGCCGATGTTGACGTTGGCGATGCCGCAGTCGCTGCCCGAGGCGCTCTGGAAGCGTTCGGCTTCACGGATGTCGGTGGTGAAGATGCACGACGACAGGCCTTGTGGCACTTCGTTGTTCAGGCGCAGGGCCTCTTCGAAGTCGTCGTAGGCCAGCACGTACAGGATCGGGGCGAAGGTTTCGTGGCGCACCACGTCGCTCTGCGCCGGCATTTCGGCGATGGCAGGCGATACGTAGTAGGCGTTAGGGTACTGGTCGGCCAGCTGACGCTCGCCACCAAATACCTGGCCACCTTCATCGCGGGCCTTGGCTAGCGCGCCCTGCATGGCATCGAACGACTGCTTGTCGATCAGCGGGCCCACCAGGTTGTCCTTGCGTGGGTCACCGATGCGCACCTTGCCGTAGGCGGCTTTGACGCGGGCAACCACTTCGTCCTTGATCGAACGGTGCACGATCAGGCGGCGCAGGGTGGTGCAACGCTGGCCGGCGGTGCCGACTGCGGAGAACAGGATGCCACGCACGGCCAAGTCGAGGTCGGCGCTCGGGGCCAGGATCATGGCGTTGTTGCCGCCCAGTTCGAGGATGCTGCGGCCGAAGCGGGCAGCCACACGTGGGCCGACTTCGCGCCCCATGCGGGTGCTGCCGGTGGCGCTGACCAGCGGTACGCGCGGGTCGTCGACCATGGCTTCGCCGGCTTCACGGCCGCCGATCACCAGTTGTGCCAGGCCAGCCGGGGCATCACCGAAGGCTTTCAGGGCTTTTTCGAACAGCGCCTGGCAAGCCAGGGCGGTCAGCGGGGTCTTCTCGGACGGTTTCCATACCACCGAGTTACCGGCGACCAGGGCCAGGGCGGTGTTCCAGGCCCAGACTGCGACCGGGAAGTTGAAGGCGCTGATCACGCCGACCACGCCAAGCGGGTGCCAGGTTTCACGCATGTGGTGGCCAGGGCGCTCGGAAGCGATGGTCAGGCCGTACAGCTGGCGCGACAGGCCAACGGCGAAGTCGCAGATGTCGATCATTTCCTGCACTTCGCCCAGGCCTTCCTGGGTGATCTTGCCGGCTTCGATCGAAACCAGCTCGCCGAGGTCGGCCTTGTGCTCACGCAGCACTTCGCCGAACAGGCGCACCAGCTCGCCGCGGCGCGGGGCCGGCACGCTGCGCCAGGCTTCGAAGGCGCTCTGGGCCTGATCGATGCGGGCGATGGTCTCGGCCTTGCCGAGCAGTTTCACCGAGGCGATCTGGCTGCCGTCGATCGGCGTGTGAACAGGGTAGTCGCCCTGGGTGTAAGCCTCGGCAGCAACGCCAAGGCGCTCGAGCAGTCCAGCAACCATTTGTGCATCTCCTACATCGGGTGATGGGGTGGAAAAATGATGTGGATCAGTATTAATCCGATCACACCGGTGCAACAAACGACCTTTATTCCGCATATCATTCCGTCAGGTAATGATTTGAGCCGCAGAGACCGCTATGTCCAAACGCCTGGTGCCCTCCATGACCGCCCTGCAGTGCTTCGAAGCTGCAGCCCGCCATTTGAGCTTTACCCGTGCCGCCGAAGAGCTGCACCTGACCCAGAGCGCGGTCAGCAAGCAGGTGGCGCAGCTTGAAGACATGCTGCGCCACCACCTGTTCCTGCGTATCCGCCGCCGTCTGCAGCTGACGCCGGCGGGTAGCCTGTACCTGGCCGAGGTCAACAAGATCCTCACACAGGTGGATATGTCCAGCCGCTACGTGCTCACCTACGGCGAGCAGACCGAGATATTGAAGGTAGCCACTCAGCCGAGTTTTGGCGTGCGCTGGTTGATCCCGCACCTCAAGGGCTTTGGCAAGCGCCACAACAACATTCACCTGGACATCCGCAACGAGATGGAGCCTTTCGCCCTGCTGCAAGGCTCGGCCGATGTGGTGTTCTTCTATGGCCAGGGCACTTGGCCGGGGGCCACCTGCGTGGAGCTGTTCGGTGAGGAGGTGGTGCCGGTGTGTGCGCCGGAGTTGCTGGCCGGACGTGAACTGAACGATGCCGGGGAGCTGGCCGACCTGGTGCTGCTGCAGAGCACCTCGCGGCCGGAGGCCTGGCACGAATGGTTCCTGGAGTTGGGTTTGCAGAGCGTCAGCGCCTACCACGGGCCGCGCTTCGATACCTTCTACATGGCCTTGAGCGCCGCGCAGGCCGGGTGCGGGGTGGCGTTGGTGCCGCGCTACCTGGCGGCGAAGGAGCTGGCCGAGGGGAGTTTGGTGGTGCCATGGAACCATGCCATGCGCAGTGCCGGGGCGCATTACCTGGCGTATGCCGAGCATGCGGCGGAGGTGCCCAAGGTAAGGGCGTTGGTGGAATGGATTCGTGAGCAGTTATCGGCTTGAAGGCCTCTTCGCGGGCACGCCCGCTCCCACAAGGTACTGCATAAGGTTCAGACTGTGCACAATCCCTGTGGGAGCGGGCGTGCCCGCGAAGGGGCCCTTGAGGTCGATCAAAAAAGGAATGACACACTCACTTTTTTTCGCTTGTGAGCAAAGTGCATTCCCAGCTTTCATGTAAGCGTCCGAACCCAACCAGGAAGCTAGCGATGCCCGCCCACGATTTCGTCAGCCCCGACAGCATCCGCGCGCAGTTCTCTGCCGCCATGTCGCTCATGTACAAACAGGAAGTGCCCCTGTACGGCACGCTGCTGGAGCTGGTGAGCGAAATCAACCAGCAGGTCATGGCCCAGCAACCCGAGGTTGCCGAGGCCCTGCGCTGGACCGGCGAAATCGAGCGCCTGGATCAGGAGCGCCACGGCGCCATCCGTGTCGGCACCGCCGCAGAGCTGGCCACCATCGCCCGGTTGTTCGCGGTCATGGGCATGCAGCCAGTCGGCTACTACGACCTCAGTTCCGCCGGCGTGCCGGTGCATTCCACCGCCTTCCGCGCGGTGCACGAGCAGTCGCTGCACGTCAGCCCGTTCCGCGTATTCACTTCGCTGCTGCGCCTGGAGCTGATCGACAACCCGCAATTACGCGAGCTGGCAGAGAGCATCCTGGCCAAGCGCCAGATCTTCACCACCCGCGCCCTTGAGCTGATCGACCAATGCGAGCGCGATGGTGGCCTGAATGCCGCCGATGCCGAGGCGTTCGTGCAGGAAGCGCTGCACACCTTCCGGTGGCACCATGACGCCACCGTCACTGCCGAGCAGTACCAGCAGTTGCACGACCAGCACCGCCTGATCGCCGATGTGGTGGCCTTCAAGGGCCCGCACATCAACCACCTGACCCCGCGCACCCTGGACATCGATGCAATCCAGCTTGGCATGCCGGCCAAGGGCATCCCGCCAAAGGCCGTGGTCGAAGGCCCGCCCACCCGCCGTCACCCGATCCTGTTGCGCCAGACCAGCTTCAAGGCCCTGCAGGAAAAGGTTGCGTTCAGCGACCAGCAGGGCAGCCACACCGCGCGCTTCGGCGAAATCGAGCAACGCGGTGCGGCGCTGACGCCGAAAGGCCGCCAGCTGTACGACAAGCTACTCGACGCCACCCGCGCCGCCCTGGGTGGCGCCCCGGCCGAGGCCAATGCCGAACGCTACATGGCGTTGTTGAAGGACACCTTTGCCGAGTTCCCGGATGACCTGGCACAGATGCGTGAACAAGGGCTGGCCTACTTCCGCTACTTCGCCACCGAGAAAGGCCTGGCTGCGCGCGACCAGGACGACCGCCCGACCACACTGGATGGGCTGATCGAGGCTGGCCATGTGCACTTCGAGGCGTTGGTGTACGAGGACTTCCTGCCGGTGAGCGCGGCGGGGATCTTCCAGTCCAACCTGGGTGACGATGCGCAGGCCGAGTACGGCAGCAACGCCAATCGCGATGCGTTCGAAGCGGCGTTGGGGCTGCAGGTGCAGGATGAGCTGGCGCTGTATGCGCAGAGCGAGCGTCGGTCGCTGCAGGCGTGTGCACAGGCGTTGAACCTGGGCTCGATGTAAGGCATTGCGGCCTCTTCGCGGGCTCGCCCGCTCCCACAGGTACAGTGCCGGTTTCAAGGCATGCGATAACCCTGTGGGAGCGGGCAAGCCCGCGAAGAGGCCGGTACAGGCGATCAAAGGGCCGGCAGGATCTGCACATCCGGCAAATCCATCGCCGCCACCTCCTCTTCCAGAAACGCGCTCAAACGCCGCAACCGCTCGCCCCCTGGCCGAGTGCGCGGCCACACGAGGTAATAATCCATCCCGCTGGGCACCGCCGTCGGCCAAGGCAAGCTCAAGCGCCCCTGCGCCACATCTTCGGCCACCATCAGCAAATCACCCATGGAAATGCCGTAGCCACGCGCAGCGGCAATCATGCCCAGCTCCAGGGTGTCGAACACCTGCCCGCCCTTGAGCGAAACCTTGTCACTCAACCCCATGCGCTCCAGCCATTCCCGCCAGTCACGCTTGTCCACCGTGGGGTGCAGCAGCTCTATGCAGGCCAGCCGACGCTCGTCCCAGGGTTCCTCGTCGAGCAGGTCTGGCGCACCCACGGGGATCAGCAGCTCCGGGAACAACCTGCGCACTTCCCATTCCGGCGGGAACACCCCGTCGCTGAGCAACACCGCGCAATCGAACGGCTCCTGGTTGAAGTCCACATGGTCGACATCCATCCAGGCGCTGGTCAGCTGCACTTCGTTGCCAGGCTGCAAGTGGCGAAAGCGGCTAAGGCGCGCCAGCAACCAGCGCATGGTCAGGGTCGAGGGAGCCTTCATGCGCAGGATGTCATCCTCACCGCGCAAGGTATCGCAAGCCCGTTCCAGCGCGGCAAAGCCTTCACGCACACCGGGCAGCAGCACCCGCGCCGCTTCGGTCAGTTGCAGGCTGCGGCCGCTGCGCACGAACAGGCGGCAGGCAAAATGTTCCTCCAGCGTGCGGATATGCCGGCTGACCGCGCTCTGGGTAATCGACAGCTCTTCGCCGGCACGGGTGAAGGAGCTTAGCCGCGCGGCGGCTTCGAATGCGCGCAGGGCATACAGCGGGGGGAGCTGACGGGACATGAGGCACCTGCCATACGGGGCTGTGAAATGAATCACCGGGAAGCATATATACATGAGTCAGACTCATGCCAATGATCGCATTTATCCTTTTGTGCAAAGTTGACCAAAGCCTCAGAATCGCCCTTCGTTGATCACCCCAGGAAAAGGACTGCCCCCATGCATGTCGCGCCCACCACAGAACTCAAGGCTTTGCTGCGCCTGGCCGGGCCGCTGATCGCCTCGCAGTTGGCGCACATGCTGATGGTGCTGACCGATACCCTGATGATGGCCCGCATCAGCCCGCAAGCCCTGGCTGGTGGCGGCCTGGGCGCGGCGAGCTACTCGTTCGTGTCGATCTTCTGCCTTGGCGTGATCGCTGCGGTCGGCACCCTGGTGGCCATTCGCAAGGGCGCCAACGACATCGAGGGCGCCACCCGCCTGGCGCAGGGTGGCCTGTGGCTGGCCTGGGGCCTGGCGCTGTTCGCTGCGCTGGTGCTGTGGAACCTTGAACCGGTACTGCTGCTGTTCGGGCAAAAGCCCGAGAACGTTGCCTCGGCCGTCGAATTCCTCACCCTGCTGCCACTGGCGCTGCCCGGCTACCTGACTTTCATGGCGTTGCGCGGCTTCACCAGCGCGCTGGGCCGGTCTACGCCGGTGATGGTCATCAGCCTGGTTGGCACGGTGCTCAACTACCTGTTCAACGTGGCGCTGATCGAAGGCATGTTCGGCCTGCCCAAGCTGGGCCTGATGGGCATCGGCCTGGTCACCGCGGTGGTGTCGATGGGCATGGCCATTGCCTTGGCGCTGTATATCCGTTGGCACCCGGCCTATGCCGCCTACCCATTGCGCAAGGGCCTGTCGCGCCCTTCGCTGCCGGCCCTGCGCGAGCTGTGGCGGCTGGGCCTGCCGATTGGCGGCACCTACATGGTGGAAGTCGGCCTGTTCGCCTTTGCCGCGCTGTGCATGGGCGTGCTGGGCAGTACCGAGCTGGCGGCGCACCAGATCGCCCTGCAGATCGTCTCCACGGCGTTCATGGTGCCGACCGGGTTGTCGTATGCGGTGACCATGCGCGTGGGGCTGTACTACGGCGCCGGCAACCTGCTGGCGGCGCGCAGTGCCGGGCGGGTGGGCATAGGCTTCGGGGCGATGATCATGTTTGCCTTCGCCGCGCTGTTCTGGCTGCTGCCCGATGCGCTGGTGGGGCTGTTCATCGACCGTGACGACCCGGCATTTGCGGCGATCTTCCAGCTGGCGGTGCAGTTGCTGATGGTGGCTGCGTGGTTCGAGCTGTTCGATGGCATGCAGACGATCGCGATGGGCTCGATCCGTGGGCTGAAGGATGCCAAGACCACCTTCCTGATCGGGTTGGTGTGCTACTGGCTGGTGGGGGCGCCGAGCGCCTGGCTGTTCACCTTTACCCTGGGCGGTGGCGCGGTCGGGGTGTGGTGGGGGCTGGCGTTGGGGCTGGCGTGTGCGGCGGTGGCACTGACCTTTGGCTTTGAGTGGCGGATGAAGCGGCTTTTGGGCAAGGCAGGGGGTAGTCGAGAGGCTACCGCCTCGGCCTGACTCACTAGAGATGTTCACCTCTGGGCCGGCCCCATGGGCCTTTTCGCGGGCACACCCGCTCCCACAGGTACAGACACGGACACTGTGGGAGCGGGCGTGCCCGCGAATAGGCCCTAACGGGCAGCCTCCAACTGGCAGCCGGTCGCCTGCAGCAAGAACTCCATCAACTCCCCCACCGGCAGCGGCTTGCTGACCAGGAAGCCCTGCACCTGGTCACAGCCAAACCCGCGCAGCAACGCCATCTGCTCTTCACTCTCCACACCTTCGGCCACCACCTCGAGGTTGAGGTTGTGCGCCAGGTTGATCATGGCGTGCACCAGCTTGCGGTTCTCCTCGCGCATTTCCATCTCCGCGACAAAGCTGCGGTCCACCTTGAGCAAGGTGATCGGCAGGCTGTTTAGGTGCACGAACGAAGAGAACCCGGTACCGAAATCATCGAGCGAGAAGCGCACGCCCAGGCGCCCCAGGGCGTCCATGGTCTGGCGTACCAGCTCGTTGCGGCGCATCACCGCCGTTTCGGTGAGCTCGAATTCGAGCCAGCGGGCATCCACACCATGTTCGAGAATCAGGCGGCTCAAGGTCGCCAGCAACTGGCTGTCCTGGAACTGGCGGAAGCTCAGGTTGACCGCCATGTGCAGCGGCTCCAGGCCGCGCTCGCACAGCGCCTGCATGTCGCGCAGGGCACGGGAAATCACCCAGTAGCCCAGCGGCACGATCAGGCCGCTCTGCTCGGCCAGCGGCACGAACTCGCTGGGCGGCAACAGGCCGCGCTCGGCATGCCGCCAGCGCACCAGCGCCTCGAGGCCGACGATGCGCCCGTCGGCCAGGTTCAACCGCGGCTGGTAATGCAGCTCCAGCTCGTCCCGGCGCAGGGCGCGGCGCAATTCGCTTTCCAGATCGGCAAGGCTACGGGCGTTGCGATTGATACGCTCGTTGAACACATGGAAGGTGCAACCCTGGCTGCCCTTGGCCTGGCGCATGGCGATGTGCGCATGCCACATCAGCGGGTCGGCGCCACCCTGGGCGCGGGCATGGGCCAGGCCCAGGCTGCAGCCCAGCAGCAGGCTTTCGCCGTCGATCCAGTAGGGTTCGGCCAACGCCTCGACAATCCGCTCGGCAATCCACTCGGCACGGTTGGGGTCGCGTCGGGTGTCGATCAGCAGGGCGAACTCGTCGCTGCCCAGGCGCGCCAGTTGGTCGCCCGCCTCCAGTTGCTGTTTCAGCCGCGCCACCACCTGCAGGATCAGGCGGTCGCCGCTCTGGTGGCCAAGGGCGTCGTTGACGTGGCGGAAGTTGTCCAGGTCCAGGTGGCCGAGGGCAAGGCCACGGCCGTCGTTCTCGGCCAGGCGCGCGGTCAGCAAGGCCTGGAAGCCTTGGCGGTTGGCGATGCCGGTCAGCGGATCCTGCTCGGCCAGGCGCTGCAAGGTGGCCACCAGCACGCCGCGCTCGCGCACATGGCGCAGCGAGCGACGCAAGGTATCGGCATTGAGCTGGTCACGCACCAGCCAGTCACTGACGGCGCTGGGCGCTAACTGAGGCTCGTGGTCGAGCAGCAGGATGGTCGGCAGCTCGCAGCGCCCAGGCGCGGGCTGCAGGGCCGGGGTTGCCAGCACGACAGCCTGGCGGTCCTGGTTGAACAGGTTGTCGACCGACTCCCAGTTCGGCGCCGTCAGCAGCACGGCGCTGCCACCCTGGGCAGGCATGCACTCGCGTAGCAGCGCGCCCCATTCCGGCTCATCGGCCAACAGCAGCAAACGCAATGGTTCGACAGGCGTGGACAAGCGGGCTCCTTAGGCTTCACGGTGCAACGGAAACTGCCAGGTATGCTACTGCATTAATGAAAATGATTTTCAATTTAATACATGTTTTTACGGGTGTAGCATCCCGACGTATTTTGTCGTGCATCCTGCGCGAAACTGCGCCAGCCGGCAAATCCCGTTTACATATTTGACTCAGACGTCAGACGGTCGCGCCACAAACGCCCCATGCCTGTTAGAATGCGCGGCTATTTTCTGGCGACCCCCGGTTTCTAGCATGTCCCGACTCAATCCCCGGCAGCAGGAAGCCCGTGACTATGTCGGCGGCCCTCTTTTGGTGCTCGCCGGCGCAGGCTCGGGCAAGACCAGCGTGATCACGCGCAAGATTGCCCACCTCATTCAGAACTGCGGCATCCGTGCCCAGTACATCGTGGCGATGACCTTCACCAACAAGGCCGCGCGCGAGATGAAGGAACGGGTCGCCACCCTGCTGCGCCCGGGGGAAGGCCGCGGCCTGACTGTGTGCACATTCCACAACCTGGGCCTGAACATCATCCGCAGGGAGCACGAGCGCCTGGGCTACAAGCCGGGTTTCTCGATCTTCGACGAGTCCGACATCAAGGCGTTGCTGTCGGACATCATGCAGAAGGAATACTCCGGCGACGACGGCATCGACGAGATCAAGAACATGATCGGTGCCTGGAAGAACGACCTGATCCTGCCCGCCGAGGCCCTGGAGAAGGCGCGCAACCCGCGCGAGCAGACTGCCGCCATCGTCTACACCCACTACCAGCGCACGCTCAAGGCGTTCAACGCGGTGGACTTCGACGACCTGATCCTGCTGCCGGTCAAGCTGTTCCAGGAGCACCCCGATGTGCTGGAGCGCTGGCAGAACCGCGTGCGCTACCTGCTGGTGGACGAATACCAGGACACCAACGCCAGCCAGTACCTGCTGGTGAAGATGCTGATCGGCATGCGCAACCAGTTCACCGTGGTAGGCGACGACGACCAGTCGATCTACGCCTGGCGTGGTGCCCGGCCGGAAAACCTGATGCTGCTCAAGGAGGACTACCCCTCCCTGAAGGTGGTGATGCTGGAGCAGAACTACCGCTCCACCAGCCGCATCCTGCGCTGCGCCAACGTGCTGATTGCCAACAACCCGCACGCGTTCGAGAAGCAGCTGTGGAGCGAGATGGGCGTGGGCGACGAGATCCGCGTCATCCGCTGCAAGAACGAGGAAGCCGAGGCCGAACGCGTGGCCATGGAAATCCTCACCCTGCACCTGCGCACCAACCGCCCGTACAGCGACTTTGCCATCCTCTACCGCGGCAACTACCAGGCCAAGCTGATCGAACTGAAGCTGCAGCACCACCAGGTGCCATATCGCCTGTCGGGCGGCAACAGCTTCTTCGGCCGCCAGGAGGTCAAGGACCTGATGGCCTACCTGCGTCTGCTGGTGAACCCGGACGATGACAACGCCTACCTGCGGGTGATCAACGTACCCCGCCGCGAAATCGGCTCCACCACCCTGGAAAAGCTCGGCAACTACGCCACCGAGCGCGGTATTTCGATGTACGCCGCCAGCGAGGAGCTTGGCCTGGGCGAGCATCTGGACGCCCGCTATACCGAGCGCTTGCAGCGCTTCAAGCATTGGCTGGACGGGGTGCGCCGCAAGGTTGCCCTGGAAGATCCGATTGCCGCGCTGCACGAGATGATCCGCGATATCGACTACGAGAACTGGATCCGCCAGCAGACCGCCAGCGACAAGGCGGCCGAGTTCCGCATCAGCAACGTCTGGTTCCTGGTCGAAGCGCTGAAGAACACCCTCGAGAAGGACGAAGAGGGTGACATGACCATCGAGGACGCCATCGGCAAGCTGGTGCTGCGCGACATGCTCGAGCGCCAGCAGGAAGAGGAAGAGAACGCCGAAGGTGTGCAGATGATGACCCTGCATGCCTCCAAGGGCCTGGAATTCCCATACGTGTTCATCATGGGCATGGAAGAGGAAATCCTCCCGCACCGCTCCAGCATCGAGGCCGACACCATCGAAGAGGAACGCCGCCTGGCCTACGTGGGCATCACCCGCGCGCGCCAGACCCTGGCCTTCACCTTCGCCGCCAAGCGCAAGCAGTACGGTGAAATCATCGACTGCACGCCCAGCCGGTTCCTCGACGAACTGCCGCCGGACGACCTGGCCTGGGAGGGCCTGGACGATGCGCCGGTCGAGGTAAAGGCCGCACGGGGCAACAACGCCCTGGCCGATATCCGGGCAATGCTCAAACGCTGATCAACCATTACTCTTTAACTTTGCCGCTATTTGCGGCGACCTTTGTTACATCGAGGAATACCACAGTGGAAGCACTGCATCAGAAGATTCGCGAAGAAGGCATCGTGCTTTCCGATCAGGTTCTCAAAGTCGATGCGTTTCTCAACCACCAGATCGACCCTGCGCTGATGCAGCTGATCGGTGACGAGTTCGCCCGCCTGTTCGCCGACGCGGGCGTGACCAAGATCGTCACCATCGAAGCCTCGGGCATTGCCCCGGCGGTGATGACTGGCCTGAAGCTGGGCGTGCCGGTGATCTTCGCCCGCAAGCACCAGTCGCTGACCCTGACCGAGAACCTGCTGACCGCCTCGGTGTATTCCTTCACCAAGCAGACCGAGAACACCGTGGCCATCTCGCCGCGTCACCTCAACAGCAGCGACCGCGTGCTGGTGATCGACGACTTCCTGGCCAACGGCAAGGCGTCGCAGGCCCTGATCTCGATCATCAAGCAGGCCGGCGCCACCGTGGCCGGCCTGGGTATCGTGATCGAGAAGTCGTTCCAGGGCGGCCGTGCCGAGCTGGACAGCCAGGGCTATCGCGTCGAGTCGCTGGCCCGGGTGAAGTCGCTGGAAGGTGGTGTGGTTACCTTCATCGAGTAATCGCGGCGCCTGCTTCGCGGGCGTGCCCGCGAATGGCCTCAATCCTCTCTATCTGGCAGCCGCCAACCCCGCCAGCAGCAACCGCTGGTAAAGCTCTTCCTTCAGCCCCTGCGGCTGATCCAGCTGCATCCGCACAAGATGCCTCGCATAGCCCTCCGGCCCCGGCGCATCCAGCGCTGCCTTGCCCAGCTCCAGCACCTCGCTCAGCTTGAACTTGCTCTTCAACCAGTTCAGCGCCCGCAGCAAATCCCGCTCTTCAGCCGTAAAGTCCGTGCCCAGCGGATACTCCGGGAACAACCGCGAATGCCGCGCCCTGATCGCCTCCAGCCGCTGCGGCGTATTGTCGGTAGAGCACGCCTCCAGTTGAAAATCCTTGGCCAGCTTGCCGGCATCCTTTGCCTGCTCGATCAGCCCCTGCTGGAACCGCGAATCACATACCGCCAGCAACCGCGCAATCACCTCGCTGTCGGTCTGCCCACGCAGGTCGGCAATGCCGTACTCGGTCACCACGATATCGCGCAGGTGCCGGGGGATGGTGCAATGGCCATAGTTCCAGAACAGGTTCGAGGTCACCTCCCCGCCCGCCTCACGCCAGCTGCGCAGCAGCAGGATCGAACGCCCGCCCTCCAGCGCATGGCCCTGGGCGACGAAGTTGTACTGCCCGCCCACGCCACTGAGTACTCGGCCATCCTCCAGCTGGTCAGCCACCCCAGCGCCAAGCAGGGTCATGCCGAATACGCTGTTGATGAAGCGCGCATCGCGGCGTTGCCGGCGCTTGAGCTCCTCCTGCCCGTACAGCTCGTTGATGAAGCTGATACGAGTCATGGCAAACCGTGCGCGCTGTTCCAGCGGCATGTCGCGCAAGCGCTGGTAGAACGCCTGGGGGCCGAGGAAGAAACCGCCATGCAGCACTGCCGCCACCTGCTCGTCCGCCGGGCGCCGCAACAGGCCCGCTTCGGCCAGCGCCAGCAAGCCGTTGACGAACATCTCGCTGCAGCCGTACAGGCCTTGGGCGAAGGTATCCAGGCCCCCTTCCCGTTCGATCAGCGCTTGCCACGAGCCAGCACCCAGCGCGTCGAGCACGGCACGATAACCGGCGTTGTCACCCTGACGCGCCAGCAATGCGGCAGCTACCGCATCGCCCATGGCACCAATGCCGATCTGTAGCGTGCCGCCGTCGCGAACCAGGCTGCTGGCGTGCAGGCCGATGCAGTGGTCCTGGGTGTTGACCGGCATGTTCGGCGTGGAGAACAGGCGGCGTTGCTCGGCTGTATCGATCAGCAGGTCGAACGTGTCGATGGGTAGCTCGGCGTCACCCGGCATGTAAGGCAGCTCGGCATGCACCTGGCCGAGCATGAGGATGGTCTCGCCGGCAGCGCGGCGCTTGGCGATCATCGGCAGCAGGTCGAGGGTGATGTCGGGGTTGCAAGCCAGGCTCAGGTGCACCGGCCTCTCGGGCGTGGCGGCCACCAACTGCGCGATCAGGTTCAGGCCCTTGGCGTTGATGTCACGTGCTGCGTGGCTGTAGTTGCTGCTGATGTAGCTTTGCTGGGCCGAATCGCTGTGCAGCAGGCTGCCGGGTTGCATGAAGAATTGTTCCACCTGGATGTTCGGCGGCAGGCTGTCGTTGCGCAGGTCGGCGAGGTAGGTAAGTTCTTCATAGTCGGCGAAGACGCGCTCGACGAAGGGCTCGAGAAAGCGCCGCTGCAGGCCATCGCCCAGTGGCGGGCGGCCGAGGGACAGGGCGGTGTAGATAGTAAGGCGCCGTTCGGGCAGCTCGCGGATGCGGGCGTAAAGCGCATTGACGAAGGCGTTGGGCTTGCCCAGGCCCAGCGGCAGGCCCATGTGGATATGGGCTGGCAGGCGCGACAGGACTTGCTCGACGGCCTGGTCGATGGAGCAGAGGTGCATCGGGGCCTCCTGAGACATCCATGGGTTCAGGGGTTGGACATGGGCCTGAAGTATTTGGTTGCCTGTGCCGGCCTCTTCGCGGGCTTGCCCGCTCCCACAGGAACACCGCTGCCGACAGGTCCCGTGACAACCTGTGGGAGCGGGCAAGCCCGCGAAGAGGCCGGCACAGGCACCACAAAAACAAAGCCCGCCATCAACGGCGGGCTTCATGCAATTCAGCTGTTTCTCACAGCCCGGACATCTTCTTGATCGCCCCTTTCAGGTCGTCATCCGAGCAGTCTGCGCAGGTGCCTTTCGGTGGCATGGCGTTGATGCCGGTAATGGCCTTGGCCAGGATGCCGTCCAGGCCGCCCTGGTGGTCGGCGCGTTCCTTCCACGCCGCGGTATCGCCAATCTTCGGTGCGCCGAGCAGGCCGGAGCCATGGCAGGCATTGCAGTGCTTGGCGATGATCTCGTCCGGCGTCTTGGCACCACCGCCACCTGCGGCGGCGGCCACTTCCATGCCCTTGCACTCCTGGCCCTGGACGCACACCTGGCCAACCGGCTCCAGGCGCTTGGCGATCTCATCATTGGTCGCAGCGGTTGCGCTCATTGCCCAGAGGGCGAATACGGCTGCTGGTACGGCCAGCATCTTCTTGATTTGGTTCACGCGAACACCCTCATGGTGGCTAATCACGCTCGCGGCCACGGATCGGCGAGCGTTGAAAAGTATAGCGGGAACCCAGAGGCCGTGAAACGACCCCACACGGGAAAGGGGTATTGCCGAATCAATGCACTGCGCTGGATCAAAAGTTTGAAGGCGTCGCCGCACTGATCAGCCGCGCCGGCCGGTCGAACGGGTTGCGAAAGCGGTGTGGGCGGGTGCTTTCGAAGTAGTAGCTGTCACCCTCTTCAAGGATGAAGATCTCGTTGCCGACTACCAGCTCCAGGCGGCCTTCGAGCAGGATGCCGGTTTCCTCCCCGTCATGGGTAAGCATTTCGGCACCCGTGTCCGCACCCGGTGGATACACCTCGGTTAGAAAGGCGATGGCACGGTTGGGGTGCGACTTGCCGACCAGCTTCATGGTCACCGCACCGTCGGAGATATCGATCAGCTCATGGGCCTTGTAGACGATCTGCGTGGGGCTTTCAGGTTCCAGTTCGACCGAAAAGAACTCGACCATCGACATGGGAATGCCGCTCAGCACCTTGCGCAGCGAGCTGATCGACGGGCTCACGCTGTTCTTCTCGATCATCGAGATGGTGCTGTTGGTCACGCCGGCACGCTTGGCGAGTTCACGCTGGGACAGGCCCTTGAGCTTGCGGATGGCTTGCAGTCGTTCGCCGACGTCCAAAGCTGGAGCCTCCTGAAACGGTGGAAAGGGGGGTGGATGTGAACGATATCATGGCAATGCCGTTCAGTATTTACAACACACCGCCCTTCAACCTGTCCGCTTCAGCGTGTCATTCGCCGATGTAGTCCCGCGGTACTCGCTTCAGGTTGCAGAAAATCTGGTACGGAATGGTACCCGCGTGCGCAGCCACCTCACTGGCCAGCACATGCTTGCCCCATAGTTCGACCGGGCTGCCGACGGTGGCTTCCGGCACGTCGGTCAGGTCGATGCTGAGCATATCCATCGATACTCGGCCGATCAGTTGGGTGCGCTTGCCAGCGACCAGCACCGGGGTACCGTTGGGCGCCTGGCGCGGGTAGCCATCGGCATAGCCCATGGCAACCACACCAACGCGGGTTGGCCGTGGGCTGACGAACTTGGCGCCATAGCCCACCGGCTCGCCGGCAGGCAGTTCGCGCACGCTGATCACCCGCGATTGCAGAGTCATCACCGGTTGCAGGCGCTCGGCCTCGGCCTGGGCCACTTCGAACGGTGTGGCACCGTACAGCATCAGGCCCGGGCGCACCCAGTCGCTGGGGGCCTGCGGCCAGCCCAGCACACCGGGGGAGTTGCGCAGGCTGCACTCGGCGGCCAGGCCCTGGCGGGCGGCCTCGAACACGGCGATCTGTTGGGCGGTAGCGTCGGCATCCAGTTCGTCGGCGCGAGCGAAGTGGCTCATCAGCACGATGCGCGCGACCTTGCCGCTGGCCAGCAGGCGCTGGTAGGCCTCGTGGTAGTCCTTGGGGTGCAGGCCGACGCGGTGCATGCCGCTGTCGAGCTTGAGCCAGACACTGAGCGGCTTGTGCAGCTGGGTCTTTTCGATCGCTTCCAGTTGCCACAGCGAGTGCACAACGCACCATAGGTCGTGCTCGGCGATCAGGGCCAGTTCGCTGGCTTCGAAGAAACCTTCCAGCAGTAGCACCGGGGCCTTGATACCGGCGGCGCGCAGCTCCAGCGCTTCTTCGATGCAGGCCACGGCAAAGCCGTCGGCTTCGGCCTCCAGGGCCAGGGCACAGCGTACGGCGCCGTGGCCGTAGGCGTCGGCCTTGATCACGGCGAGGGCTTTGGCACCGGTCAGTTCACGGGCCAGACGGTAGTTGTGGCGCAGGGCCTGGAGGTCGATCAGGGCGCGGGCGGGACGCATGGCGGCTGCCTTATGGTGGTTCACAGGTTGAAAACGGTGTTGAGTTCTTCGCGGGCTCGCCCGCTCCCACAGGTACTGCACAGTTTTCAATATCTGTGGTGTTCCTGTGGGAGCGGGCGAGCCCGCGAAGAGGCCGGTACAGGCGAACTTACTGCTGGTGAGCCGGCGCAGTCTGCCCGTGCTTGGCCACTTCCGGGCTGTTGCCATAACGGGAAATGTCCAGGCCTTCGGCACTGATCTGCGGCTTCTTGCGCGCAATCAGGTCGGCCAGCAGGCGACCGGAGCCGCACGCCATGGTCCAGCCCAAAGTACCGTGACCGGTGTTCAGGAACAGGTTGCGGTACGCCGTGGCACCAACGATCGGCGTGCCGTCCGGGGTCGCCGGGCGCAGGCCGGTCCAGAAGCTGGCCTGGCTCAGATCACCGCCGCGAGGATAAAGGTCGTTGACGATCATCTCCAGCGTTTCGCGCCGACGCGGGTTCAACGACAGGTCAAAACCTGCGATCTCAGCCATGCCGCCGACGCGGATACGGTTGTCGAAACGGGTAATGGCAACCTTGTAGGTCTCGTCGAGAATGGTCGAGGTCGGGGCCATGTCGGCGTTGGTGATCGGCACGGTCAGCGAGTAGCCCTTCAGCGGGTATACCGGGGCCTTGATGCCCAGCGGCTTGAGCATCTGCGGCGAGTAGCTGCCCAGCGCCAGTACGTAACGGTCGGCGGTTTCCAGCTTGCCGTCGATCCACACGCCATTGATGCGGTCACCCGCGAAGTCCAGGCGCTGGATGTCCTGGCCGAAGCGGAACTCCACGCCCAGCTTCACGGCCATTTCGGCAAGCTTGGTGGTGAACAGCTGGCAGTCGCCAGTCTGGTCGTTTGGCAGGCGCAGGGCGCCGGCCAGGATGTCCTTGACGCCAGCCAGGGCCGGTTCGACGCGAGCAATGCCGTCGCGGTCAAGCAGCTCGTAAGGCACGCCGGACTGCTCCAGAACGGCAATGTCCTTGGCCGCGGCATCCACCTGGGCCTGGGTACGGAACAGCTGGGTGGTGCCCAGGCTGCGGTTTTCGTAGGCGATGCCAGTTTCGGCGCGCAGTTCGTCGAGGCAGTCACGGCTGTACTCGGACAGGCGCACCATGCGCTCCTTGTTCACCGCGTAACGGCTGGCGGTGCAGTTGCGCAGCATCTGTGCCATCCACAGGTACTGGTCGACGTCGCCGGTGAGCTTGATGGCCAGGGGCGCGTGGCGCTCCAGCAGCCATTTGATGGCCTTCAGCGGCACGCCTGGGGCGGCCCAGGGCGAGGCATAGCCGGGCGAGATCTGGCCGGCGTTGGCAAAGCTGGTTTCCATGGCCACCGCCGGCTGGCGATCGACCACCGTTACTTCGAAACCTTGCCGGGCCAGATAGTAGGCACTGGCGGTTCCGATCACACCGCTACCAAGTACCAGAACTCGCATCGTTTTATCCCTCGCACGCGGCGCGCCGCAGACTTTTATTGAAATGGCATGAATGCGCGCAGTATAGGAATTTGAAGGCAGTGCAATTCACTATATAAAAGCCTATTATTGGCGAGAATTCTCGGCAAAATCGCCTTTCACGGAGGGGCATCCCCTATGAGAACCCAGCACCAGAGCAAGCGTGAACTGGACAAGATCGACCGTAACATCCTGCGTATCCTGCAGAATGACGGGCGTATTTCCTTCACCGAACTGGGCGAGAAAGTTGGGCTTTCCACCACCCCTTGCACCGAGCGGGTCCGCCGCCTGGAGCGCGAGGGCATCATCATGGGCTACAACGCCCGCCTGAACCCGCAGCACCTCAAGGGCAGCCTGCTGGTGTTCGTGGAAATCAGCCTGGACTACAAATCGGGCGACACCTTCGAGGAGTTCCGCCGCGCGGTGCTGAAACTGCCCCACGTGCTGGAATGCCACCTGGTTTCAGGCGACTTCGACTACCTGGTGAAGGCGCGTATTTCCGAGATGGCCTCTTACCGCAAGCTGCTCGGCGACATCCTGCTGAAGCTGCCGCACGTGCGCGAATCGAAGAGCTACATCGTGATGGAAGAGGTGAAGGAGAGCCTTTGCCTGCCGATCCCGGACTGAAGTCAGACAAGCACCTGGCGGGTAGTGGCAATGAACTGGTGGACCAGCTGCTCGGCAGCGGGCTCGATCATCTGTTCAGGGCCACGGCCACGCGGGCAGGCCAGGCGCGGGGTGGTGCCGAACAGGCGGCAGATCATCGGGCGCTCTTCATACACCGTGCAGCCGTTGGGGCCCAGATGCACACAGTCCAGGCGCTCCAGGGCGGCGTCCTGCTCGGCCTGGGACTTGCGCGGCAGGCGGGCCATTTCTTCTGTCGAAGTGGTGACCGGGCCGCAGCAGTCGTGGCAGCCGGGCTCGCACTCGAAGGAAGGGATGAGTTCGCGCAGGAAGTGGATCTTGTGGCGGTTGCAGGACATGGCTGGGTACAAGTCTGAGAACTGAGGTTGAATTATAAGGCCAATCGCCGGCAAGGCGGCTCCCACAGGTACACCGTCGGTCTCAAGTGCCACGCGGACCCTGTGGGAGCTGGCTTGCCGGCGATGAGGCCGGTTGCCCCTCCCCGAAGCCCCGGCTTATCCTCCTCCCCCTCAGCCCACCAGCCTCAGGACCTGCCCAATGATCCACAGCGCGCAGCACGCCGCCTCCTACTACGCCGCCAGCAGCGCGCCACACCCCGACCACTCCTTCCTGCAAGGCGAGCACAGCGCCGACGTGTGTATCGTTGGCGGCGGCTACTCGGGCCTGAACACCGCCATCGAACTGGCCGAGCGCGGCTTTTCGGTCATCCTGCTGGAGGCGCGCAAGCTCGGTTGGGGCGCCAGCGGGCGCAATGGTGGGCAACTGATCCGTGGCGTCGGCCACGGCCTGGAGCAATTCCTCCCGGTCATCGGCGAGGAAGGCGTGCGCAGCCTGAAACTGATGGGCCTGGAAGCCGTGCAGATCGTCCGCGAGCGTGTCGAAAGGCATGCCATCGCCTGCGACCTTACTTGGGGCTACTGCGACCTGGCCAACAAACCCGCCGAGCTGCTGGGCTTTGCCGAGGATGCTGAAGAACTGCGCAGCCTTGGCTACGCACATGAACTGCGCCTGGTCGGCAAGGACGATATCCACAGCGTGGTCGGTGCCGACTGTTATGTCGGCGGGCTGGTCGACATGGGTTCCGGGCACCTGCACCCGCTCAACCTGGCCCTGGGTGAAGCTGCCGTGGCCAGCCGCCTGGGCGTGAAGCTGTTCGAGCAGTCCGAGGTGACACGCATCGATTACGGCCCGGAAGTACAGGTGCACACCGCCCAAGGCCGAGTACGCGCCAAAACCCTGGTGCTGTGCTGCAACGCCTACCATAACGACCTCAACCGCGAGTTGGGCGGCAAGGTGCTGCCAGCCGGCAGCTATATCATCGCCACCGAGCCACTGGGTGAAGAACGTGCCCGCTCGCTGCTACCGCAGAACATGGCGGTATGTGACCAGCGCGTGGCACTGGACTACTACCGCCTGTCCGCCGACCAGCGCCTGTTGTTCGGCGGTGCCTGCCACTATTCGGGCCGCGACCCTAAGGACATCGCCGCCTACATGCGGCCGAAGATGCTCAAGGTATTCCCGCAACTGGCCGACGTGCACATCGACTACCAGTGGGGCGGCATGATCGGCATCGGCGCCAACCGCCTGCCGCAGGTTGGCCGCCTGGCAAGCCAGCCGAACGTTTATTACGCCCAGGCCTACTCCGGCCATGGGCTCAACGCCACCCACCTGGCTGCGCGCCTGCTCGGCGAGGCCATCAGCGGCCAGGAAAGCGGGCGTTTCGACCTGTTTGCCAAGGTGCCACACATCACCTTCCCCGGCGGCAAGCACCTGCGCTCGCCGCTGCTGGCGTTGGGGATGCTGTGGCATCGCCTGAAAGAGCTGATCTGAAAGCTGCGCGGTCCCTGTAGGAGCGGCCTTGTGTCGCGAAAGGGGTGCGTAGCGCCCCCCAGGTTTCAGCTTCGCCGCAAATATCGCTGGGGCCGCTCTGCGGCCCTATCGCGACACAAGGCCGCTCCTACATCGACCGCGCAACATCTGTATGGTCAGTCTTTCCAGAAGGGCTTACGCCCCTCGGCCCGGGCCTGCTCCCAGCTCAGCCCGATATCGCGCAACTCGTCATCAGTCAACTGCAGCAGCGCCCTGCGGGTGTGCCAGCGATGCAGCATCAGCCCCCAACGCCCCAACCCTTCCGGCGCGTTGAACACCTTGGCTTGCTGCCCGGCTTCCAGTTCCTTGGCCAACAGTTGCAAGCGCACATCGCTCATGCCACCCATCACCGCATCCTCTCGTTCAGTTGATACTGTGGAGAAAGCATGCGCGTCGACAGCACCGGCAATACAGATCCAATACAGCCTTATTATTCCCATACAGAATTGGCCGCAGGCCGACTGAATGCTGTATTTTCAGCGCAACTGTACCGGTCGCAACGCTATTGCAACGCAGGAGTATGCCGTGACCCTTTACCTGAACCTCGCCGAACTGCTCGGTGCCCGTATCGAACAGGGCCTCTACCGCCCCGGCCAGCGCCTGCCGTCAGTGCGCGCCCTGAGTGTGGAGCACGGGGTCAGCCTGAGCACCGTGCAGCAGGCCTACCGCATGCTGGAAGACAGCGGCATGGTCTCGCCCCGGCCCAAGTCCGGCTACTTCGTCAACGACCACCGCCACCTGCCGGCCCTGCCCGCCGTCAGCCGCCCGGCCCAGCGCCCGGTGGACATCTCGCAATGGGAGCAGGTGCTCGAACTGGTGCGCAGCACCCCACGCCAGGGCGTGATTCAACTCGGTCGCGGCATGCCCGACATCGACAGCCCCACCCTCAAGCCACTGCTGCGCAGCCTTGCCCAACTGAGCCGGCGGCAGGACATGCCCGGGCTGTACTACGACAACATCCACGGCAACATGGCCCTGCGCGAACAGGTGGCCCGGCTGATGCTCGACTCCGGCTGCCGCCTTGGCCCGGCCGACCTGGTGATTACCACTGGCTGCCATGAGGCGCTGTCCTGCAGCATTCGAGCGGTATGCGAGCCGGGCGATATCGTCGCGGTCGACTCCCCCAGCTTCCACGGCGCCATGCAAACCCTCAAGGGCCTGGGCATGAAAGCCCTGGAAATCCCCACAGACCCGGTTACCGGCATCAGCCTGGAGGCGCTGGAGCTGGCATTGGAGCAGTGGCCGATCAAGCTCATCCAGATCACCCCCAGCTGCAACAACCCTCTCGGCTACATCATGCCCGAGGCTCGCAAGAAGGCACTGCTGAGCCTGGCCCAGCGCTACGATGTGGCCATCCTGGAAGATGATGTATACGGCGACCTGGCCTACACCTACCCGCGCCCACGGACCGTCAAGTCGTTTGACGACGACGGCCGCGTGTTGCTCTGCAGCTCTTTCTCAAAGACCCTCGCCCCCGGCCTGCGGGTTGGTTGGGTAGCGCCCGGTCGTTACCTGGAGCGGGTGCTGCACATGAAATACATCAGCACCGGAAGCACGGCCAGCCAGCCGCAGTTGGCCATTGCCGACTTCATCGCCGGCGGGCACTACCAGCCCCACGTACGGCGCATGCGCAGCCAGTACCAGCGTGGCCGCGACCTGATGAGCGACTGGGTGACCCGCTACTTCCCGGCGGGCACCCGGGTCAGTCGACCGCAAGGTGGCTTCATGCTGTGGGTGGAATTACCCGAACATTTCGATACGCTGCGCCTGAACCGGGCTTTACTGGAGCAGGACGTGCAGGTTGCCGTGGGCAGTATTTTCTCGGCCTCGGGCAAGTTCCGCCACTGCCTGCGCATGAACTTCGCCGCACGGCCCACGCAGCAGATCGAAGCTGCCGTGCGCAGGGTTGGTGAAACCGCCCTTCGTCTACTGGAAGAAGAAAGCGCCGGCGCGTAACTTTGCGCCGCCCGCCACGGTCCAACCATTTAAGCCTTTGCTGCACAGGACGATCCACCCTTGAGACTCCAGCGAGCCCTGCCTCTGCTGCTGGTGCTACTGCTTGGTCTTGCCGGCTGTGCCAGCGTCGGCACGCCCCGCGAAACCAGCCAGGCGTTACCCGCCAACGACTCGGCCTTCGGCCGCTCGGTACTGCGCCAGGCCGCGCCGTACGACGGCCGCTCGGGCTTTCGCCTGCTGCCCAACAGCAACGAGGCGTTCCGCGCCCGTGCCGAACTGATCCGCAACGCCCAGGCGAGCATCGACCTGCAGTACTACATCGTCCACGATGGCCTCAGCACTCGGGCACTGGTTCATGAACTGCTGCGCGCCGCCGACCGTGGCGTGCGTGTGCGCATCCTGCTCGACGACACCACCAGCGACGGCCTGGACGTCATCATGGGCACCCTCGATGCCCACCCGAACATCCAGATACGCGTGTTCAACCCGCTGCACCTGGGCCGCAGCACCGGCGTGACGCGCGCGGTGGGCCGCTTGTTCAACCTGTCGCGCCAGCATCGGCGCATGCACAACAAGCTGTTTCTGGTGGACAACAGCATGGCCATCGTCGGCGGGCGCAACCTGGGCGATGAGTATTTCGATGCCGAACCCAACCTCAACTTCACCGACATCGACTTGCTGGGTGTCGGCCCGGTGGCCGAACAGCTCGGCCACAGTTTCGACCAATACTGGAACAGCGCCCTGAGCCGGCCGATTACCGACTTTCTCTGGCGCGACCCGGACGCCAGCGACCTGCGCGCCAGCCGCCACCGCCTGGAAATTTCACTCGCCGAAGCCAGGACCCAGCGCAAAGCCCTGTATGACCGCTTGATGGCCTACCAGTCGCAGCCGCACCTGGATGTGTGGCGCAACGAACTGATCTGGGCCCATGCCCAGGCGCTGTGGGATGCGCCGAGCAAGGTGCTGGCCGATGACGAACCGGACCCGCAACTACTGCTGACCCAGCAACTGGCTCCTGACTTGAGCAAGGTGCAACGCGAGCTGATCCTGGTATCGGCGTACTTCGTGCCCGGCGAGTCCGGCCTGCTGTACCTTACCCACAGCGCCGACGCGGGTATCTCGGTCAAGCTGCTGACCAACTCGCTGGAGGCTACCGACGTGCCGGCAGTGCATGGCGGCTATGCACCATACCGGCGGGCACTGCTGGAGCATGGCGTGCAGCTGTACGAACTGCGCCGCCAACCCGGTGACCCCAGCGCCAGACACAGCTTGAGCTTCCATGGCAGCTCCGACTCGAGCCTGCACAGCAAGGCGATCGTGTTCGACCGGCGCAAGACCTTCATCGGCTCGTTCAACTTCGACCCACGTTCGGTGTTGTGGAATACCGAGGTCGGGGTGCTGGTGGACAGCCCGGAGCTGGCCGAGTACACCCGCGCGCTGGCGGTACAGGGCATGGCCCCGGCCTTGAGCTACCAGCCGACGCTGGTGGGTAACCAGATGGTGTGGGTGACCGAGGAAAATGGCAGGCGACGCATGCTCACGTCCGAGCCGGGCGGGATTTGGCGGCGGTTCAATGCCTGGATCAGCAAGGCGGTTGGCCTGGAGAAGATGTTGTAGCGGCGATTTTGGGGCTGCTTTGCAGCCCATCGCGACGCAAGGCCGCTCCTACATGGGATCGCGTATCTCCTGTAGGAGCGGCCTTGCGTCGCGATGGGCCGCAAAGCGGCCCCAAAATCCATCAGGCAGAAGCCGGCTCAAACGCCCCGCGCCGCCGGGTCAACATCACCAACCCCGCAGCCCCCGCCGCCATCAGCAACGGCAACGCATGCCCGCTGATCCACTGGCTGCCTGCCCCGGCCAGCAATGGCCCGAGCAGGCAGCCAATACCCCACAGCTGCGCCACATGGGCGTTGGCCCGCACCAGCGCATCATCCCGGTAGCGCTCACCAATCAGCACCAGCGACAAGGTGAACAAGCCCCCCGCACTGGCCCCGAACAGCACCCACAGTGGCCAGATCGCTGGTGTATGCAGCAGCACCGGGATCGCCAGGCTGGATACCAGAAGAGTGACCGCACAGCCAGTGAACAGAGCGCGCCGCGACATATGATCGGCCAGCGCACCGATGGGCAGCTGCAGCACCGCGTCGCCCACCACCACGGTACTGACCATGAAAAGGGCGATTTCGGTGCTGAAGCCCTGTTGCAGGCAATACACCGGCAACAAGGTCAGGATCATCGCCTCGAACGAGGCAAACAGGGCAATGGCCCAGGCGATCACCGGCAAGCGCCGGCAGAAGGCGAACAGGTCGCCGAAGGTGACGCTGCAGGCCTCTGTGCTGGGTGCCCCGCCACGGCCCAGGAGAATCAGCGGCGCCACCAGCAGCAGGCCGGTAGCGGCCCAGAAGCCGAAGTCGTCATCCGAGCCAAGAAAGCCCAGCACCAGTGGCCCGGCCAGCTGGCTTAGGGCATAGCTGCTGCCGTACAGCGCCACCAGGCGGCCACGCCATTGCTCGACTACCAGCTGATTGATCCAGCTTTCGCCGAGTATGAACACCACGGTCAGCGACATACCGATCAGCAACCGCAGCAGCAGCCACAGCGGGTAACTGGGCAGCAGTGCGACCAGGCCAATCGACAGCGCCCCGCCCCACAGGCACAGGCGCATGGCCGAGGGCACACCGACCCAGCCGGCCAGGCGACTGGCCAGACTGGCACCTACCAGCACGCCCAGCGCCGGCATCGCGGCCATCACACCGATGGCGAAGCTGCCGTAGCCCCAGGCCTCCAGGCGCAGGGATACCAGCGGCATGCTCACGCCGAGTGCCAGCCCGACGCTTAGCACCGATGCCAGTACGGCGAAGTAGGTACCCCAACGCATCCTTGACCTCTTGAGTTCTTGGGGCTGCTGTGCAGCCCTATCGGGGGGAAAAGAAGAGCCCCCAAAGAAAAAAAAAAAACCATAGGAGGGGGGCTGGTTTTGCCGA
>NZ_JBKGFP010000008.1:0-48909 GCF_046557535.1 Pseudomonas sp. S1(2024) | reverse complement strand
CAGGCAGGTAGCTTTATTGGGGCTGCTGTGCAGCCCTATCGCGGCACAAGGCCGCTCCTACAGGGAAACGCATACCCCTGTAGGAGCGGCCTTGTGCCGCGAATGGGCCGCGAAGCGGCCCCACGGGATTACAACTTGATCCAGGTCGCCTTCAGCTCGGTGTACTTCTCCAGCGCATGCAGCGACTTGTCACGGCCGTTGCCCGACTGCTTGAAGCCACCGAACGGCGCGGTCATGTCGCCGCCGTCGTACTGGTTGACCCAGACGCTGCCAGCGCGCACGGCGCGGGCGGTCTTGTGGGCCTTGGAGATGTCCGAGGTCCAGATGCCAGCGGCCAGGCCATACGGCGTGTCGTTGGCGATGGCGATGGCTTCTTCGGCAGTATCGAAGGCGATCACCGACAGCACCGGGCCGAAGATTTCTTCCTGGGCGATCTTCATGGCGTTGGTCACGCCGTCGAAGATGGTCGGCTCGACATAAGTGCCACCGGTTTCTTCCAGGGTGCGCTTGCCGCCAGCAAGCAGCTTGGCGCCGTCCTTGTGGCCAGCCTCGATGTACGACAGCACGGTGTTCATCTGCTGGGTGTCGACCAGGGCACCGACGGTGGTCTGTGGGTCCAGCGGGTTGCCTGGCTTCCAGCCTTTCAGGGCCTCGACCACCATCGGCAGGAACTTGTCCTTGATCGAACGCTCGACCAGCAGGCGCGAGCCGGCGGTGCACACTTCGCCCTGGTTGAAGGCGATGGCGCTGGCGGCAGCTTCGGCGGCAGCTTGCAGGTCCGGAGCGTCGGCGAAGACGATATTCGGGCTCTTGCCGCCTGCCTCCAGCCAGATGCGTTTCATGTTCGATTCGCCCGCATAAACCATCAGCTGCTTGGCGATCTTGGTCGAACCGGTGAATACCAGGGTGTCGACGTCCATGTGCAGGGCCAGGGCCTTGCCCACAGTGTGCCCGTAGCCTGGCAGCACGTTCAGCACGCCAGCCGGGATACCGGCTTCAATGGCTAGCTGGGCGATGCGAATGGCCGTCAGCGGCGACTTTTCGGACGGCTTGAGTACTACCGAGTTACCGGTGGCCAAGGCCGGGCCGAGCTTCCAGCAGGCCATCAGCAGCGGGAAGTTCCACGGTACGATGGCTCCGACCACACCCACCGCTTCGCGGGTGACCAGGCCGAGCTGGTCATGCGGGGTCGGGGCGACTTCGTCGTAGACCTTGTCGATGGCTTCGGCAGTCCAGTGGATGGCATTGGCCGCGCCAGGTACGTCGATGCTGGAGGAGTCGCCGATCGGCTTGCCCATGTCCAGGGTTTCCAGCAGCGCCAGCTCTTCGACGTTCTTGCGCAGCAGGTCGGCGAAGCGGATCAGCTTGGCCTTGCGCTTGGCCGGGGCCAGCTGCGACCACACGCCAGAATTGAAGGTGGCACGGGCGTTTTCCACAGCGCGGTTGGCATCGGCCAGGTCGCAGCTGGCAACCTTGGCCAGGAAGCGTCCGTCGACCGGGCTCAGGCACTCGAAGGTTTCACCAGATGCGGCATCGGTGTATTCGCCGTTGATGAAGGCACGGCCTTCGATCTTCAGTTGCTGGGCACGTTGTTCCCAGTCCGCACGAGTCAGGGTGGTCATACGAAACTCCTCCTCTTGTATAGGTGCAACGCCGCACTGAGGACTCACAGGCGTTGTCAGAATTCTGCCCAAGCGTCGAGGGCATTTTAGCTACCGACACCCTAAACCAGCCCGTGTAAACTATCAATATATTTGACACGAATGGCTCAAAAGCCTACTCATGTGCATTTTATTAAACAACAACAGGAGCCGAACCATGAGCATCGACAGCATCATCGACTTCGCGCAGGTCATTACCGAGGCCGAACGCTACCGCCCGGCGGCGGAAAAAATCCTCAAGGGCGAGCCAGACCAGGCGGTCTACAACCATTATTCCAGCCCGTGCGGGCAGTTTGCCGCGGGCGTGTGGGAAGGCGAGGTCGGGCAGTGGAAGGTGAACTACACGGAGAATGAGTACTGCGAGATCGTCCAGGGCGTTTCGGTGCTGCGTGACCAGGACGGCGGAGCCAAGACCCTGCGTGCCGGTGACCGGTTTGTCATCCCGGCCGGCTTCAAGGGCACCTGGGAGGTGCTGGAGCCTTGCCGCAAGATCTATGTGATGTTCGAGCAGAAATGATCTGAGGCTGTGCCGGCCTCTTCGCGGGTGAACCCGCTCCCACAAGGATTTGTTGTGCTGTCCTTTTCAGGGGTAACCCCGCCCCAAAAGGCGTTCCACCACCCTAAAGGCTTGTGATGTACCTGTGGGAGCGGGTTTACCCGCGAAGAGGCCAGCACAGGCATAAAAAAACCCGCGTCCTTTCGGATGCGGGTTTTTTTCAGGTCGCCGATCAATTACTTGATCTTGGCTTCCTTGTACACCACGTGCTTGCGAACAACCGGATCGTATTTCTTGATCTCGATTTTGTCCGGAGTGGTGCGCTTGTTCTTGTCGGTGGTGTAGAAGTGGCCAGTGCCAGCACTCGAAACCAGACGGATCAATTCACGCATGACGTTCTCCTTAGAACTTTTCGCCGCGAGCGCGCAGCTCGGCCAGCACTACGTCGATACCACGCTTGTCAATAACGCGCATGCCTTTGGCAGATACGCGCAGACGCACGAAACGCTTCTCGGATTCAACCCAGAAACGGTGGTGCTGCAGGTTCGGCAGGAAACGACGACGGGTTTTGTTGTTTGCGTGGGAAATGTTGTTCCCGGTTACTGGACCCTTACCAGTAACTTGACAGACTCTCGACATGACTCAGCCCTCTAAAACCACATGCCCAACCCGGCATGGGTTGGCCGCTTAATCTCTCAGTCTTTGGCGCCTGGGCGCCGTGATTCTGGAGGTCTTATCGGCCGCATTCGCTGATGCGACAGGCCGAGCCCCTAGAAAAGAGCGCTGCTTTATACCAGAAAGACTCGGCCGCAACAACATTAGATGAATATTGACACGAGCCCCGACGCGCCGGGCCAGCATAGCGGCAGGCCCCGCCAGCCGTCGACCGCTCGTCGCCAATTTTGTAAAAAAGGGTGTGGTCATTTCCCGACGGGCACACTAGGGTAGGCCTTTTCCAGACTGCACTGGCAGATGGGCCACTGACAGCCAAGGAGCCACTATGCGTGCCGCCGCCCTTTCCTTATTGTTCAACTCCTTGTTCGCCGCAGGCGCCCTGATCGCCGCCAGCGTTGCCCAGGCCGCCCCGCTGAGCGTCTGCAGCGAGGCCAGCCCCGAAGGCTTCGACGTGGTGCAGTACAACTCACTGACCACCACCAACGCCACAGCCGATGTGCTGATGAACCGCCTGGTGGAGTTCGACGCGGCGCAAGGCAAGGTGGTGCCGAGCCTGGCGGCCAGCTGGACGGTATCGGCCGACGGCCTGATCTACGACTTCACCCTGCGCGATGATGTGAACTTCCACACCACCGCCTACTTCAAGCCAAGCCGCCCACTGAACGCCGACGATGTGCTGTTCAGCTTCCAGCGCATGCTCTACCCCGCCCATGCCTGGCACAAGACCGCGCCGGGCGGCTACCCGCATGCCCAGTCGCTGCAACTAGGCAGCCTGATCAAGGCGATCGAGGCACCCGCGCCAAACACCGTGCGCTTCACCCTCAACCACCCGGACGCCACGTTCCTGGCCACGTTGAGCATGGGCTTCGCATCGATCTACTCCGCCGAGTACGCGGACAAACTGCTCAAGGCCGGCACGCCGGAGAAGCTCAACAGCCAGCCGATCGGCACCGGGCCGTTCATCTTCCAGCGCTTCCAGAAGGACGCCGTAGTACGCTATCGCGCCAACCCTGACTACTTCGCCGGCAAGCCGGCGGTCGATCCGCTGATCTTTGCCATCACCACCGATGCCAACGTGCGCCTGCAGAAACTCAAGCGCGGCGAGTGCCAGGTCGCGTTGTCGCCCAAGCCGCTGGACATTGCCGAAGCTGGCAAGGACGGCAACCTCAAGGTGGCCACCACCCCGGCGTTCATGACAGCCTTCGTCGCCATCAACAGCCAGCACCCGCCGCTGGACAAGCCGGAGGTGCGCCAGGCCATCAACCTGGCCTTCGACAAGCAGGCCTACCTCAAGGCCGTGTTCGAAGACTCCGCGGTGGCCGCCAACGGCCCCTACCCGCCCAATACCTGGAGCTACGCCAAGGACCTGCCCGGCTACCCGCTGGACCTGAAGAAAGCCAAGGCCCTGCTGACCAAGGCCGGCCTGGCCGAAGGCTTCAGCACCACGATCTGGACCCGCCCGTCGGGCAGCCTGCTCAACCCCAACCCCAGCCTCGGTGCGCAGATGCTGCAGGCCGACCTGGCCAAGATCGGCATCAAGGCCGAAATCCGCGTGATCGAGTGGGGCGAGCTGATCCGTCGCGCCAAGGCGGGCGAGCATGACCTGCTGTTCATGGGCTGGGCGGGCGACAACGGCGACCCGGACAACTTCCTCAGCCCGCAGTTTTCCTGCGCGGCGGTGCAGTCGGGGACCAACTTCGCACGCTTCTGCGACAGCCGCCTGGACCAGTTGATCAGCGCCGGACGCACCACCAACGACCAGAGCGTGCGCAGCCGGCTTTACCAGCAGGCACAGACGCTGATCCAGCAGCAGGCGCTGTGGGTGCCGCTGGCGCACCCGACAGCGGCGACGCTGCTGCGCCAAGGGGTCGAGGGGTACCAGGTGAGCCCGTTCGGGCGGTTGGATTTCAGCAAGGTGTCAGTGAACAAGTAAGCCTGCACCGGCCTCTTCACGGGCTTGCCCGCTCCCACAGGGACCGCGCCAACTTTCAACATGGCACTATTCCTTTAGGAGCGGGTTTACCCGCGAAAAGGCCGGGACAGACAGCACAAGTGCCTAAGCCACAATCCACCCATGCTCGACCATCGACAGCGGCTCCCCGTCGCCGATGATGATGTGATCCAGCACCCGCACATCGATCAACGCCAGCCCCCGCTTCAACGACAGGGTCAAATGCACATCATCCTGGCTCGGCTCGTTGTTGCCTGAAGGATGGTTGTGGCACAGGATCAACGCCGCCGCGTTGTGCAGCAGTGCCCGCCGCACTACCTCCCGCGGGTAGACACTCGCCCGGTCTATCGTGCCCCTGAACAGGATCTCGAACGCCAACGGCCGGTGCTTGGTATCCAGAAACAGGCAACCGAATACTTCACTGATCTCATGGCGCAGCATGGCCTTGAGATAACGCCGCACCGCCGCTGGGCTTTCGAGAGCCGCTGCGCGCTCGATGTCCTCATCCAGATAACGCCGGCCAATTTCCAAAAGCGCCTGCAACTGTGCGTATTTCACAGCGCCAATGCCCGGCTCGCGAAGCACTGCTGCGCGATCGGCCTCGAGAAACTGCCTGAGCCCACCAAAACGCCCCAGCAGCCCCCGCGCAAGGTCCAGCACATTCCGCCCGGCAACCCCCGACCCCAACAGCACGGCGAGCAGTTCGGCATCCGACAGCGCTGCCGCCCCGCGCTGCAGCAACTTCTCCCTCGGCCGCTCTTCAGCCGGCCACTCCCTGATATTCATCCCGCTCCTCTGCCCTTGCTGCGGCCCATTTCGGCCCTGTGTTAATCTATTTCGCCTCGTACATGCGACGTTCTGCCGCAGGCATTTTCAAACGTCGCCGCCCGCTCTCACTGGAAAAAGGCAAGCCTATGCAGCGGCTGTATCGCAAGCGCATCGTTCTCGGCGTGGGTGGCGGCATTGCCGCCTACAAAAGCGCCGAACTGATTCGCCGACTCCTGGAGCACGGCGCGCAGGTGCGCGTCGTCATGACCCGTGGTGGTGCAGAGTTCATCACCCCGCTAACCCTGCAAGCGCTGTCAGGCCACCCGGTGCACATGGATCTGCTCGACCCTGCCGCCGAAGCGGCCATGGGCCACATCGAACTGGCCAAGTGGGCTGACCTGGTGCTGATCGCCCCGGCCACCGCCGACCTCATGGCGCGCATGGCCCAAGGCATGGCCGACGACCTGCTGACCACCTTGGTACTGGCTACCGATGCCACTGTCGCCGTGGCCCCGGCCATGAACCAGGCCATGTGGCGCGACCCGGCCACCCAGGCCAACCTCGAACTGCTCAAGAGCCGGGGCATCCAGGTGTTCGGCCCAGCGTCCGGCAGCCAGGCCTGTGGCGACGTCGGCCTGGGCCGCATGCTCGAAGCCACCGACCTGGCCTGGTGTGCCGCGGAAAGCTTCAAGCGCCAGGCCCTGACCGGCAAGCACGTGCTGATCACTGCCGGCCCGACCCAGGAGAACATCGACCCGGTGCGCTACATCACCAATCATAGCTCCGGCAAGATGGGCTTCGCCTTGGCTGAAGCGGCCGCCGAAGCCGGGGCTCGGGTCACCCTCGTCACCGGCCCGGTGCACCTGCCGACCCCCGACCGGGTCAGCCGTATCGACGTGGTCAGCGCGCGGGACATGCTCGCGGCCTGTGAAGCGGCCATGCCATGCGACCTGTTCATTGCCTCTGCGGCGGTAGCGGACTACCGCCCGGAAGTCGTTGCCACGCAAAAACTCAAGAAAGATCCTACGACCGGCGACGGCATGCTGCTGCAGATGGTGCGCAATCCCGATATCCTTGCCACCATCGCTGGCCGCGCCGACCGCCCGTTCAGCGTCGGTTTCGCCGCCGAGACCGAGCACTTGCTCGATTACGCCACGCGCAAGCTAAAGGACAAGAACCTCGACCTGATCGTCGCCAATGATGTGGCCAACCCCAGCATCGGCTTCAACAGCGAGGAAAACGCCTTGACCGTGATCGACCGCCAGCAGCACCAGACCCTCTTCGCGCAGACCAGCAAGGGCAAGATTGCCCGGCAACTGGTCGCCTTCATCGCCGAACGACTCAATCAGGTTCAATAAGTTACATGCACGCTCTTCAAGCCAAGATCCTCGACCCACGCCTGGGCACCGAATTCCCCCTGCCGCAGTACGCCACCCCCGGCTCCGCCGGCCTGGACCTGCGCGCCCTGCTCAAGGAAGACACCATCCTCGAGCCAGGCCAGACCCTGCTGATCCCCACCGGCCTGTCGATCTACATCGGCGACCCTGGCCTGGCGGCGGTGATCTTGCCGCGCTCGGGCCTGGGCCATAAGCACGGCATCGTGCTGGGCAACCTGGTCGGGCTGATCGACTCGGACTACCAGGGCGAGTTGATGGTGTCGTGCTGGAACCGCGGCAACACACCGTTCACCATCGCCGTTGGCGAGCGCATTGCCCAGCTGGTGCTGGTACCGGTGGTACAGGCCCATTTCGACATCGTCGAAGCGTTCGATGAAAGCCAGCGCGGCGCTGGCGGCTTCGGCCATTCCGGCAGCCACTGAGCCGAGAAATGACCGTTCAGGCCAAGGATGGCGAACTCTCTGGCGAAACCACCGTCCAAGCGTTCAGTTTGCGCCTGCCCAGAAAGCCTTTGACTAATGGAGCTTCCAGAGATGAACGACATGGCCCACCTGGTCCCCGCCGCACTGCCAGACAGCATTTTCCGCGCGTATGACATTCGCGGCGTGGTCGGCAAAACCCTTCACGCCGAAACCGCCTACTGGATCGGCCGCGCCATCGGCGCGCAGAGCCTGGCCCAGGGCGAACCGCAGGTTTCGGTCGGCCGCGATGGCCGCCTGTCCGGCCCGATGCTGGTCGAACAGCTGATCAAGGGCCTGGTCGATGCCGGCTGCCAGGTCAGCGACGTCGGTCTGGTGCCCACCCCCGCCCTGTATTACGCAGCCAACGTGCTGGCCGGCAAGTCCGGTGTAATGCTGACCGGCAGCCACAACCCGTCGGACTACAACGGCTTCAAGATCGTCATCGCCGGCGATACCCTGGCCAACGAACAGATCCAGGCCCTGCTGACTCGCCTGAAAACCAACAACCTGAGCCGCGCCGACGGCCGTGTGGAAAAGGTCGAGATCCTCGACCGCTACTTCCAGCAGATCGTCGACGACGTGAAGCTGGCCAGAAAGCTCAAGGTGGTGGTGGACTGTGGCAATGGCGCCGCTGGCGTGGTCGCACCGCAACTGATCGAAGCTCTGGGCTGCGAAGTAATCCCGCTGTTCTGCGAGGTCGACGGCAACTTCCCCAACCACCACCCGGACCCAGGCAAGCCGGAAAACCTCGAGGACCTGATCGCCAAGGTCAAGGAAACCGGCGCCGACATCGGCCTGGCCTTCGACGGTGACGGCGACCGCGTCGGCGTAGTGACCAATACTGGCAGCATCGTCTACCCCGACCGCCTGCTGATGCTGTTTGCCCAGGACGTGCTGTCGCGCAACCCGGGCGCCGAGATCATCTTCGACGTCAAATGCACCCGCCGCCTGACCCCGCTGATCGAGCAGCACGGTGGCCGCGCACTGATGTGGAAGACCGGTCACTCGCTGATCAAGAAAAAGATGAAGCAGACCGGCTCACTGCTGGCCGGCGAGATGAGCGGTCACATCTTCATCAAGGAACGCTGGTACGGTTTCGACGACGGCATCTACAGCGCCGCGCGCCTGCTGGAGATCCTCAGCAAGACCGGGCAGAGCGCCGAAAACCTGTTCGCCGCCTTCCCGAACGATATTTCCACGCCGGAAATCAATATTGATGTGACCGACGAGGGTAAATTCAGCATCATTGATGCACTGCAACGCGACGCCGACTGGGGCGAAGCCAACCTGACCACCATCGACGGTGTACGGGTGGATTACGCCCACGGCTGGGGCCTGGTTCGCGCCTCCAACACCACCCCGGTGCTGGTACTGCGCTTCGAGGCCGACAGCGACGCCGAATTGCAACGTATCAAGGATGTTTTCCGTACCCAGTTGCTGCGGGTTGAGCCTGAGCTGCAACTGCCGTTCTGACCGACTATCTGTTCCTTACAGGAGCCCTGCATGACCCTCGATCGCGATGCCGCTTCCCATGTAGCCGAGGTTTTGTCCGAAGCACTGCCTTACATCCGCCGCTTTGTCGGCAAGACCCTGGTGATCAAGTACGGCGGCAACGCGATGGAAAGCGAGGAGCTCAAGACCGGCTTCGCCCGTGACATCGTGCTGATGAAGGCTGTGGGCATCAACCCGGTGGTGGTCCACGGTGGTGGCCCGCAGATCGGCGACCTGCTCAAGCGCCTGTCGATCGAAAGCCACTTCATCGACGGCATGCGCGTCACCGACTCGGCGACCATGGACGTGGTGGAGATGGTGCTGGGTGGCCAGGTCAACAAGGACATCGTCAACCTGATCAACCGCCACGGCGGCAGCGCCATCGGCCTGACCGGCAAGGACGCGGAGCTGATCCGCGCCCGCAAGCTGACCGTCAGCCGCCAGACGCCCGAGATGACCACCCCGGAAATCATCGACATCGGCCACGTGGGCGAAGTGGTGAGTGTGAACACCGACCTGCTGAACATGCTGGTGAAGGGCGACTTCATCCCGGTGATCGCGCCGATCGGCGTGGGTGCCAACGGTGAGTCGTACAACATCAACGCCGACCTGGTGGCGGGCAAGGTAGCCGAGGCGCTGAAGGCCGAGAAGCTGATGCTGCTGACCAACATCGCCGGCCTGATGGACAAGCAGGGCGAGGTACTGACCGGCCTGACCACCGAGCAGGTCAATGAACTGATCGCCGACGGCACCATCTACGGCGGCATGCTGCCGAAGATCAAGTGCGCGCTGGATGCCGTGCAGGGCGGTGTGAATAGCTCCCACATCATCGACGGCCGCGTGCCGAATGCGGTGCTGCTGGAGATCTTCACCGACAGCGGCGTGGGTACCCTGATTACCAACCGCAAGCAGCGCTGATTGGTTGGTTAGCCTGCACTGGCCCTATCGCCGGCAAGCCAGCTCCCACAGAGATCCCACAAGATATGAAACCTGTGGGGTATTTGTGGGAGCTGGCTTGCCGGCGATGAGGCCGGTGCAGACAGAAACAAAAAAGGCGACCTTCACAAGAAGGTCGCCTTTTTCATTTCCAGGCCCGAATCAGATACCGTACTGCGCCCGGTAAGCCTCGACCGCCGGCAGATGCTGCTTCAGCTGCGGGTCATCGGCCAGGAACTCCAGCACCTGGGTCAGCGAAACGATGCTGACCACCGGAATACCGAAGTCGCGTTCCACTTCCTGGATCGCCGACAGCTCGCCATTGCCACGCTCTTCGCGGTTCAGCGCGATCAGCACGCCAGCGGCCTTGGCCTGCTGGGCATTGATGATTTGCATGACCTCACGAATGGCGGTACCGGCGGTGATCACGTCGTCGATGATCAGTACGTCACCGGCCAGCGGTGCACCGACCAGGCTGCCACCTTCACCGTGGTCCTTGGCTTCCTTGCGGTTGAAGCACCATGGCACATCGAGCTGATGCTGATCGGCAAGGGCCACGGCAGTTGTCGCTGCAAGCGGGATACCCTTGTAGGCCGGGCCGAACAGCACATCGAACGGGATCTTGCTGTCGACGATGGCTGCGGCATAGCAACGGCCCAGTTCGGCCAGGGCGGAACCGGTGTTGAACAGGCCGGCATTGAAGAAATACGGGCTGGTACGCCCCGATTTCAGGGTGAATTCACCGAAACGCAGTACCCCGCGATCGATGGCAAAACGGATGAAGTCGCGCTGATACGGCTGCATGGATAGTCCCGGACACCACGGATTTAGCTAAATGGGTTGAGCTCGGGTATCATACACGCACGAGATTTTTGGGGCCATTTATGCGGATCATCAGTGTGAACGTAAATGGCATTCAGGCTGCGGCCGAGCGTGGTTTGCTCAGCTGGCTGCAAGCCCAGAATGCCGACGTCATCTGCCTTCAGGATACCCGCGCCTCGGCCTTTGAACTCGATGACCCAGCTTTCCAGCTCGATGGCTATTTCCTTTATGCCTGCGACGCGGAGGTGCCTGCCCAAGGTGGTGTGGCCCTGTATTCGCGCATGCAGCCCAAGGCAGTCATCACCGGCCTGGGCTTCGAGACAGCCGACCGCTACGGGCGTTACCTGCAAGCAGATTTCGACAAAGTCAGTATTGCCAGCCTGCTGCTGCCTTCGGGTATGAACGGCGACGAAGACTTGAACCAGAAGTTCAAGTTGATGGACGACTTCGCCAAGTACCTGGACAAACAGCGTCGCAAGCGTCGCGAATACATCTACTGCGGCTCGTTCTACGTGGCGCAGCAGAAGCTCGATATCAAGAACTGGCGTGACAGCCAGCAGTCGCCGGGTTTCCTGGCGCCGGAGCGTGCCTGGATGGATGCGATCACCGGCGAGATGGGTTACGTCGACGCCCTACGCGAAGTCAGCCGTGAAGGCGACCAGTACAGCTGGTGGCCGGACAACGAGCAGGCCGAGATGCTCAACCTGGGCTACCGGTTCGACTACCAGATCCTCACCCCGGGCCTGCGCCGCTTCGTGCGCAATGCCCGCCTGCCGCGTCAGCCGCGCTTCTCCCAGCATGCGCCGCTGATTGTCGACTATGACTGGACGTTGACCATTTGAATGCGATTGGGGCTGCTTTGCAGCCCATCGCCGGCAAGCCAGCTCCCACAGGTACACCACAGGTTTCAAAAACTGTGGTGATCCTTGTGGGAGCTGGCTTGCCGGCGATGGGCCGCAGAGCGGCCCTAACTGCTATTTGATCGGCCGCCAGATCATCGGGTAGCGATACGGCTTGCCCTCATTCGCCCGCACAGCCGCAATGATGATCAGGATCATCACCGCGACCATCAGCATGGCGAACAGCACCAGCCCGATGAAAACGAACATCAGCAGGAAGCAGATGAACCCGGCAATGGTCACGCTGATCTGAAAATTCAGCGCCTCTTTGCCCTGGGCGTCGATGAAAGGGTCTTGCTCGCGCTTGAGGTGCCAAAGCACCAGCGGGCCCAGCAAGTGCCCGAGCGGCACCACCAGGCCCAGCAGCGCGGAGAGGTGGCAGAACATCGCCCACTGCCGGATTTCGGCATTGGGCGGGGTGATCGACAGGTTCGATTCGCTCATGCCCCGCACCTCCCTGGCTGGGTTCAGTCGGCCAGTGCCGCCTGCTGCAGTTCGAAGATCTCGCTCATGCCCTTCTGCGCCAGGGCGAGCATGGCGTTGAAGTCTTCAGGCTGGAACGGCGCACCTTCAGCAGTACCCTGCACTTCGATGAAACCACCGGCGCTGGTCATGACCACGTTCAGGTCGGTTTCGGCGGCGGAGTCTTCCAGGTAGTCCAGGTCGAGCACCGCTTCGCCCTGATACATGCCCACCGACACTGCGGCGATCATGTGCTTGAGCGGGTTGCCGGCTTTCAGGCCACCGCGCTTCTTGATCACCGCCAGGGCATCGCACAGAGCGACCATTGCACCGGTGATGGACGCGGTACGGGTGCCACCATCGGCCTGGATCACGTCGCAGTCGACGTACAGGGTGATATCACCGAGCTTGCTCATGTCCAGCGCGGCGCGCAGCGAACGGCCGATCAGACGCTGGATTTCCAGCGTGCGGCCACCCTGCTTGCCACGGCTGGCTTCACGCTGGTTACGCTCGCCGGTGGAGCGCGGCAGCATGCCGTACTCGGCAGTCAGCCAGCCTTGGCCCTGGCCTTTGAGAAAGCGCGGCACACCGTTTTCCACGCTGACCGTGCAGATGACCTTGGTGTCACCGAACTCGACCAGTACCGACCCTTCGGCGTGCTTGGTGTAGTTGCGGGTAATGCGGATCGAGCGGAGCTGATCGGCGGCGCGACCACTTGGACGTTTCATCTGGGATACCTGTACTGGGACTTTGAATCTGCCGAGCATTATAGAGCCCATGGCCCGGGGAAGACATGCCTATTGTCGCGCCCGGCACAGCCCGTCGCCTTTTCCTACCGGCCAGGCCACCCGTCGGTAACATGGGTGGATTGGGCGCCGAGGCCCCACTGCGCTACAATCCTGCGCCTTGCAGCCGAGAGGCTCCCACCGTTCATTCATATACGCGAGGTACTCCCCATGGTGCACAGCATGACCGCTTTTGCTCGTGTCGAGCGCGCCGGCAGCCAAGGCACCCTGGTCTGGGAGCTGCGTTCGGTCAACCACCGTTACCTGGAGCCGCACCTGCGCCTGCCCGAGGCCCTGCGCGACCTCGAAGGCGCCGTGCGTGAAGGGCTGCGCCAAGGCCTGTCGCGGGGCAAGGTAGAATGCACCTTGCGCCTCAACGAAGACAGCAACGGCAAACCGCTGAAGGTGGACCGCGAGCGCGCCGCGCAGCTGGTTGCCGCCGCCGAGGAAGTGGCCGGCCTGATCAAGCAGCCGGCACCACTGAACCCGCTGGAGGTGCTGTCCTGGCCAGGCGTGTTGGTGGCCGACGCCAACGATCCGCAGGCATTGAATACCGAAGCCATGGCGTTGTTCGATGAGGCGCTGGCCGAGCTCAAGGCCGGGCGTCAGCGTGAAGGCCTGGAACTGGCCCGGCTGATCAACGAACGCCTGGACAACATGGCCAGCGAAGTCACCACCCTGCGCGCCCTGGTGCCGCAGATGCTGGCAGCACAGCGGCAGAAGATCCTCGACCGCTTCGGCGATATGCAGGCCGAACTCGACCCGCAACGTCTGGAGCAGGAGATGGTGCTACTGGCCCAGAAGAGCGACGTGGCCGAGGAGCTCGACCGCCTCAGCACCCACGTCACCGAAGTGCGCCGCGTGCTCAAGGGTGGCGGTGCTGCCGGGCGGCGCCTCGACTTCCTGATGCAGGAACTCAACCGCGAGGCCAACACCCTCGGCTCCAAAGCCTTCGACCCACGCAGCACGCAAGCGGCGGTCAACCTGAAGGTATTGATCGAACAGATGCGTGAACAAGTACAGAACATCGAGTAAGGCCACCCCGACCATGAAGCACAGCAGCGGCACTCTCTACATCGTTTCGGCCCCTTCGGGCGCCGGCAAGACCAGCCTGGTCACTGCCCTGACCCAGGACGACTCGCAAATCCGCGTCTCGGTCTCGCACACCACCCGCGCCATGCGCCCGGGTGAGCAGCACGGGGTGAACTACCACTTCGTCGTCCACGAGGAATTCAAGGCTCTGATCGACCAAGGCGACTTCCTGGAGCATGCCGAGGTGTTCGGCAACTTCTACGGCACCTCGCGCAGCGCCATGCAGCAGACCCTGAACCAGGGTTACGACCTGATCCTGGAAATCGACTGGCAAGGCGCCCAGCAGGTACGCAAGCTGATGCCGCAGGCTTTGTCGGTGTTCATCCTGCCACCAAGCCAGCAGGCACTGCGCGAGCGCCTGGACGGCCGCGGGCAGGACAGCGAAGAAATCATCGCCGGGCGCATGAAGGAAGCGGTCAGCGAGATGGTGCACTACGACGAGTATGACTACGTGATCATCAACGATGACTTCGACGAGGCGCTGGAGGACTTGAAGGCAGTGTTCCGCTCGAACCGCCTGCTGCTGAACAAGCAGCAACAGCGCAACAGCGGGCTTCTGAAAGAACTGCTCTCCTGAAAGACCCATGGGGCTGCTTTGCAGCCCTTCGCGGCGGTTCGGCGCGAAGGGCCGCAAAGCGGCCCCAATCATTTATTCCTGCAATGGCAAGGTAGCCTGCTGACGCAGGGTAGCCCCCAGGAAGTACGCCGGCGCGCGCAGCCGCGACAGCATCATCAGCACGATCCCCAGCACCGAGATGATCGCGGCGATCACGAACACCAGCCCCAGCCCGCCCACATGCGAGCCGCTGCCGAAGTCCGGCGAGGCGCTGTCGATGGCGGTACGCACGAAGATAACCGACAAGATCACCCCACCCACCAGCGGGCACAAGCCGCGCATCAGGAAGTGGCGCAGGCTGTCGAACAGGCTGTGGCGGAAGTACCAGACACAGGCGAAGGCCGTCAGCGAATAGTAGAAGCAGATCATCATGCCCAGTGCAGTGATGGTATCCGCCAACACGTTCTCGCTCAGGGTGCGCATGGTCACGTAGAACAGGCCCGCGGCCACGCCGGCGCAGATGGTGGCGTAACGCGGGGTCTGCGAACGTGGGCAGACGCTGGCGAACTTCTGCGGCACCGCACCGTAGTAACCCATGGCCAACAGTGTGCGCGCCGGCGACACGAAGGTCGACTGCAGCGACGCCGCGGTACTGGCCAGCACGGCGATGGACATCAGGATCGCCAGCGGCCCCATGACCGGGCCGGCCAGGTGAGCGAAGACGTTTTCCTGGATGCGCGGGTTGTTCAGGCCCAGGCCCTGTTCGCTGATACCAGCAAACTGCAGGGTGGCAATGGCGGTGAACAGGTACAGGCCGAGGATCAGCAGCACGGTCCAGGTGGCCGCCTTGCCCGGCACCTCGTCGCTGCCGACCGATTCCTCGCTGACAGTCAGGCACACGTCCCAGCCCCAGAAGATGAAGATCGACAGAGACAGCCCGGCGGCAAAGGCCGAGAAAGATTCGACGCCGAACGGGTTGAACCAGGCGAAATCGAATTCCAGCGGTGGCGGCGCTGTGGTTTCGCCGAAAGCGGCAAAGGCAAAGCCGATCAGCACCAGCAACTGCAGGGCCACCAAGCCATATTGCACCGTCATGGTGGTGGTCATGCCACGGCAGCAGATCCACACCGCCAGGGCGATGAACACGCAACAGGTGGTTATGTTGATGAGCAGGTTGTCGGCCAATGCCGCCAGTTCATGCTTGCCGGTAATCTGACCAAGGAACAGATAGAAGAAGTCGACCGCCACCCCTGCCAGGTTCGACAACACGATGGTGGTGGCGACCACCAGACCCCAGCCACCGATCCAGCCGATCATCGGACCGAAGGCACGCGCCGACCAGGTAAACGAAGTACCGCTGTCCGGCTCCGCCGAGTTCAGTTCGCGGTAGCCCAAGGCTACCAACAGCATCGGCAGGAAGCCGACGATGAATACCGCTGGCAGGTGCGCGCCCACTTCACGCACGGTCGGGCCAAGGGCGCCGGTCAGGGTGTAGACCGGGGCGATGGTGGAAATGCCTAGCACCACGCTGGCCAGCAAGCCCAGCCGGCCGGTGGCCAGCCCCTTGCTGCGCTGGGTGTTGCCCGCGTCGGCCGCCACATCGGGTGGGCGGCCGGCTTCTGTGTAATTGCTCATGAGTATTTGCCGTAAATTTTGGAATTGTTTTACAGGCCTTGCGTACAAGGCCCGCTTTCACTCATTGAAAGCTTGCTGCCGGGAACAAGTCATCCGAGACCTTCGGGTGACGTCAGAGTGCCTCCTGCCGTGCGCCCTCCCGTGTTGCATAAGCAAAACAGGCCTCGCGAAACGCCTGGAACAGGCGCAACGAGACCGGGTTTTCGGTAAATCGCCACTCCGGGTGCCACTGCACGCCGAGCACAAAGCCCGGCGCGGCAGGCATGGACACCGCTTCGATCAGGCCATCCGGGGCCCGTGCCTCGACGCGCAGGCCTGGGGCCAGACGGTCGATGCCCTGGCTGTGCAACGAGTTGACCTCAAACTGCGCCGCCAGGCCCAGGCGCTCGAACAACCCGCCAGGCTCGATGCCGACAAGGTGACGAGGGCCGTATTGCACCTCCAGAGGTGCGTCCTCTGGTTCACGGTGGTCCAGGTAGCCGGGCAGTTCCTGCACGCGCTGGTGCAGGCTGCCGCCCAGGGCCACGTTCAATTCCTGGTAGCCACGGCAAATACAGAACACCGGCACACCGGCGGCAATGGCCGCCTGCAACAGTGGCAGGGTCAGGCGATCGCGTGCCAGATCGTGTCGGGTACCCGCCGCGCTGGGGGCGCCATTGTAATGATGCGGTTCGATATTTGAAGGTGAGCCGGTAAAAACAATGCCGTGCAGACGGGCCAGCAGCGCCTGCGTGTCGCTGCCCCCGTCACGGGCCGGCAAGATCAATGGCAAGCCGGCAAAGCCGGCTGCCTCGACATACTTGTCGCCTACCGTATGCGACGAGTTCTTCCCCACCTGCTGGCGGCAGGCGCTGACACCGATCAAGGGGACCGCATTTGCGCTCATGGGCTTACACCGTGTGCAGGTACCAGTTGTACTCGAGATCGGAAATCGACACTTCGAACTCGGCCAGTTCGCTTTCCTTGCAGGCCACGAAGATATCGATGTAGTCCGGGCTGATGTATTGGTTGAGGACTTCGCTGTCGTCCAGCGCGCGCAGGGCATCGCGCAGGTTGTTCGGCAGGCTCTGCTCCAGCTGTTCGTAGGAGTTGCCTTCGATCGGTGCCTGCGGCTCGACCTGGTTGGTCAGGCCGTGGTGAACACCGGCGAGGATCGCCGCGAGCATCAGGTAGGGGTTGGCGTCGGCACCGGCCACGCGGTGCTCGAGGCGCACGTTGTCGCTGCTGTCGGTTGGCACGCGCACCGCCACGGTACGGTTGTCCAGGCCCCAGCTTGGCGCATTGGGCACGTAGAACTGCGCGCCGAAGCGGCGGTAGGAGTTGATGTTCGGGCAGAGGAAGGCCATCGACGCCGGCATGGTCTCCAGCACACCACCGATGGCGTGGCGCAGCGCGTCGCTTTGCAGCGGGTCGTCGCTGGCGAAGATGTTCTTGCCGGTTTTCTTGTCCAGCAACGAAATGTGCACGTGCAGGCCATTGCCTGCCTGGCCCGGGTAGGGCTTGGCCATGAAGGTGGTGTCCATTTCATGGTCGTAGGCAACGTTCTTGATCAGGCGCTTGAGCAGGATCGCGTAGTCGCAGGCCTTCAGCGGGTCGGCAACATGATGCAGGTTGACCTCGAACTGTGCCGGTGCGCTTTCCTTAACGATGGCGTCGGCTGGCAGGCCTTGCTCCTTGGCCGCTTCGAGCATGTCCTGCAGGCAGTCGGCATATTCATCGAGGTCGTCGATCAGGTACACCTGGGTCGACTGCGGGCGTTTGCCGGAAATCGGCGAGCGCGGCGGCTGCGGGCGACCGTTGAGATTGTCCTGGTCGATCAGGTAGAACTCCAGCTCGAACGCGGCGCAGATATCCAGGCCCAGGTCATCGAACTTGCTCACCACCTGGCGCAGTACTTCGCGCGGGTCGGCGAAGAACGGCTGGCCATCCAGTTCGTGCATGGTCATCAGCAGCTGGGCGGTGGGGCGCTTCTGCCACGGCTCGTCCGACAGCGTGCCGGGGATCGGGAAGCAGATGCGGTCGGCATCGCCGATGTCCAGGCCAAGGCCGGTGCTCTCGACGGTGGACCCGTTGATGTCCAGCGCGAACAGCGATGCCGGCAGGTTGATGCCCTTCTCGTACACCTTGTGCAGGCTGGCCCGCTCGATGCGCTTGCCACGTACCACGCCGTTCATGTCGGAGATCAGCAGGTCGACGTACTGCGTGTCCGGATGGGCCTGGAGGAAGTCATTCATCTCGCTGGAAGAACTGGCGCACGGGGTTACCGACGTCATGGCTGTACATCCTTTGATTTGCTGCGGCGATGTGGGGGATACGGCTGGCGCCTCACGGGCGACGATGGTTGCAGCTGTTGTTCTTTTCACTTTCCCATCGTGGGGATTGGTTACCCGACCGGGCGCATTGATTCCCGGGGGCCGTTTCACTATAAAATGGCCAAAACGCAACAGACATTGGCAATTCGGCAAGCAGAGCGTGCACCAATGCAATATCAGATTACCCATGCCGACCTCTCCCTGGTCCTGGCCCTGGAACGTGGCCGCTCGCTGGCCAAGGCTGCCGAGTTGCTCAAGGTCGATGTTTCGACGGTGTTCCGCTCGATCCGCCGGCTGGAGTCGGCGCTGGGCACCGCCTTGTTCGTCAAGAGCCGCAAAGGCTACCTGCCGACCGACACCGCCCAGGCCCTGGCCGAGCAGGCCGAGCGCGCCGAGCAGGCGCTGGAGGCGGCGCGCATCGCCATGACCAGTGGCGAGCAGGTTGTAAGCGGCACGGTACGACTGACCTGTACCGAAGCGGTGATGCACAGCCTGCTGCTGCCGGCGCTGGCCGAGTTCATGCCCAACTACCCGGCCTTGTCGCTGGAGATGGGCACCTCCAACACCTTCGCCAACCTCAGCCGGCGCGATGCCGACATTGCCCTGCGCCTGACCAACACGCCACCGGAGCACCTGGTGGGCCGCAACCTGGGGTCCACCTCCTACGTGGTTTGCGGGCAGCCGCAGTGGCGCGAACGTCTGGCCGAGTCGCCTGCCAGCGTGCCGTGGATCGCCCCCGACGACTCGATGCAGGACCACCCTACGGTGGTCTGGCGCAACCAGCAGCACCCGGGGTTGAGCCCGCGCTACCAGTGCAGCGGCATGTCGACCATTGCTCAACTGGTCACGGCCGGGCTCGGCGTGGCAGCGCTGCCGGACTACATGGTGCATGCTCTGCCCGGGGTGGATGCGCTGAGCGGGCCGCTGCCGGGTTGCGACACCCAGCTGTGGCTGCTGACCCGGCCGGACTGCCGGGCGTTGCGCTCGGTGCAGACCTTGTTCGAGGAACTGACCCCGCGGTTGCGTGACGCGATGCTCTGAGGTTATCGTCAGGCTCAAGTATTGATAGTGTCTGTTCCGGCCTTTTCGCGGGCACGCCCGCTCCCACAGGTAACGCGGCGGCGGTGAGAACTGTGCAGGACTTGTGGGAGCGGGCGTGCCCGCGAAGAACTCCACACCGATCTACCCGACAAAACAGCGCTTCCCTATTGGCTGGTGATTTTTTAAACTATCGAGTCCGCCTGCCCATTATCGGGCTGCACGCCCACCGCAATTGCTACTGAGGAAGACCATGGCCCGCGTAACTGTTGAAGACTGCCTGGAACACGTGGATAACCGCTTTGAGCTGGTCATGCTCTCGACCAAGCGCGCTCGCCAGCTGGCGACCGGCGGCAAAGAGCCACGCGTTGCGTGGGAAAACGACAAGCCGACCGTTGTTGCCCTGCGTGAAATCGCCGAAGGCATCGTCACCAACGAGTTCATCGCCGCTGAAGAGATCGTCACCGAGGATCCGGTGTTCGCCGCGTTCGAGGACGAGAACAACGAGGCTGTCTGATTGATGCCAGGTCGACGTCGCACGGCGCAAGGCCCCCTTCCTCGGCAGGAGGTGAACCCATGCCGGGTATAGAAGCCTTGGCCGAACGGCTGTCGACCTACCTTGGCCCCGAACAGGTCAACCTGGTCCGGCGCGCCTATTTCTACGCCGAACAGGCCCACGATGGGCAGCGCCGCCGCAGTGGCGAGCCCTACGTGACCCACCCGCTGGCCGTGGCCAGCATCCTCGCCGACATGCACATGGACCATCAGAGCCTGATGGCGGCCATGCTGCACGACGTGATCGAAGATACCGGCATCGCCAAGGAAGCCCTCAGCCAGCAGTTTGGCGAGACCGTGGCCGAACTGGTCGATGGGGTCAGCAAGCTGACCCAGATGAACTTCGAGACCAAGGCCGAGGCGCAAGCCGAAAACTTCCAGAAGATGGCCATGGCCATGGCCCGCGATATCCGCGTGATCCTGGTCAAGCTGGCCGACCGCCTGCACAACATGCGCACCCTGGAAGTGCTGTCCGGCGAAAAACGCCGGCGCATCGCCAAGGAAACCCTCGAGATCTACGCCCCCATTGCCAACCGCTTGGGCATGCACACCGTGCGCGTTGAGTTCGAGGACCTCGGCTTCAAGGCCATGCACCCGATGCGTTCGTCGCTGATCCACCGCGCGGTGAAAAGCGCACGCGGCAACCGCAAGGAGATCGTCGCCAAGATCGAGCATTCGCTGGCCAACTGCCTGGCCGCCGACGGCATCGAGGGCGAAGTCAGTGGCCGGCAGAAACACCTCTATGGCATCTACAAGAAGATGCGCGGCAAGCGCCGCGCCTTCAACGAGATCATGGACGTGTACGCCTTCCGCATCGTCGTGGACAAGGTCGATACCTGCTACCGCGTACTCGGTGCGGTGCACAACCTGTACAAGCCGCTGCCCGGTCGCTTCAAGGATTACATCGCGATCCCCAAGGCCAACGGCTACCAGTCGTTGCACACCACGCTGTTCGGCATGCACGGCGTGCCCATCGAAATCCAGATCCGCACCCGCGAGATGGAAGAGATGGCCAACAACGGCATTGCCGCGCACTGGCTGTACAAGTCCAACGACGACGAGCAACCCAAGGGCAGCCACGCCCGCGCTCGCCAGTGGGTCAAGGGCATCCTCGAGCTGCAGCAACGTGCCGGCAACTCGCTGGAATTCATCGAGAGCGTGAAGATCGACCTGTTCCCGGACGAGGTCTACGTGTTCACGCCCAAAGGCCGCATCATGGAACTGCCCAAAGGCTCCACGGCCGTCGACTTCGCCTACGCGGTGCACACCGACGTCGGCAACAGCTGCATCGCCTGCCGCATCAACCGCCGCCTGGCGCCGCTGTCCGAACCGCTGCAAAGCGGCTCGACGGTGGAAATCGTCAGCGCCCCGGGCGCGCGGCCGAACCCGGCCTGGCTCAACTTCGTGGTTACCGGCAAGGCGCGCACGCACATCCGCCACGCGCTCAAGCAGCAGCGTCGCTCCGAGTCCATCAGCCTGGGCGAACGCCTGCTGAACAAGGTGCTCACCGGCTTCGACAGCAGCCTGGAAATGATCCCCCAAGAGCGCATCCAGACCATTCTCGCCGAGTACCGCCTGGAGCTGATCGAAGACCTGCTCGAAGACATCGGCCTGGGCAACCGCATGGCCTACGTGGTCGCGCGCCGCCTGCTGTCGGCCGAAGGCGAGCAGCTGCCGGCACCGGAAGGTCCGCTGGCGATTCGTGGTACCGAAGGGCTGGTGCTGAGCTACGCCAAGTGCTGCACACCAATCCCGGGCGACCCGATCGTCGGCCACCTGTCAGCCGGCAAGGGCATGGTCGTGCACCTGGAAAACTGCCGCAACATCAGTGAAATCCGCCACAACCCGGAAAAGTGCGTACAACTCTCCTGGGCCAAGGACATCACCGGTGAGTTCAATGTCGAGTTGCGTGTCGAACTGGAGCACCAGCGCGGCCTGATTGCCCTGCTGGCCAGCAGTGTCAACGCCGCCGACGGCAACATCGAGAAGATCAGCATGGACGAACGCGACGGCCGTATCAGCGTGGTCCAACTGGTGGTCAGCGTGCACGACCGCGTGCACCTGGCGCGTGTGATCAAGAAGCTGCGTACCCTGACCGGTGTGGTCCGCATCACCCGCATGCGTACGTAGTCCGCCAACCGCAAGGAGTCATCATGAGCAAGACCGTCATCAACAGCGACAAGGCCCCTGCCGCCATCGGCACCTACTCGCAGGCGATCAAGGCCGGCAACACCGTGTACATGTCGGGCCAGATCCCGCTGGACCCGAAGACCATGGAACTGGTCGAAGGCTTCGAAGCCCAGACCGTACAGGTGTTCGAGAACCTCAAGGCCGTGGCTGAAGCCGCTGGCGGTTCGTTCAAGGACATCGTCAAGCTGAACATCTTCCTCACCGACCTGAGCCACTTCGCCAAGGTCAACGAGGTGATGGGCCGCTACTTCGAGCAGCCTTACCCGGCCCGCGCCGCCATCGGCGTTGCCGCGCTGCCGAAAGGCGCCCAGGTCGAAATGGACGCCATTCTGGTCATCGAATGATGCCCTCGGTGACGGGCACCCCGCCCGTCACCTTCCCTCCTTTGCAAGGTTATCCCCTCATGCGTCAAGCACTGCCCCTCGCGCTGGCAGCCCTGCTTCTGGGCGGCTGCGCCAGCCACAAACCCGAAGATTTCAACGGCACCTGGATCAATCAGGACGCCATCAATGCGGCCGTCAAGGGCGGCAGCCTGCGTCAGGCGCTCAATGAGCACGGGCCGGTATTCGAGTGGAAGCTCGACGTAGCCAGCCAACAGGCCAGCTACAGCAATGGTTTCGAAGCGGCCGACGGCCAGCTGAGCGCCACCGACAAGCAATGGCAGGCCAGCTTCCAGGGTGGCCAGACCGAACAGCTGTCGCTCGATGGCGACGAACTGCAGGCGGTCGATCAACGCGGCGGCAAGCAGACCTTCGTTCGCGCCAAAGCACCGGCGGCGACCAATGCGCCACTGGGCAGCACCTTCGAGAAAGCCCTGTACCAGGCCTATCTGGGCGGCAACTGGAAGATCGTCGAAGGCCAGGGCAAAGGTGCCAGCGTGCGCTTCGGCGACACCGGCAACGTCACCGGCCTGCCAGGGCCAGACCGTTTCGCCCTGTGCCTGGCGGGTGATTGCGCGACCATGGGTGGCAGCAATGACAGCCTGTGGCTGGAGCGCAACCAGCGTGGCGCGCCGTTCATCCTCAAGCGCGATGGCGACAAGCTGGAGATCTTCCAGGCAGTGAACCGCGCGCAGCCGGATGAAATGCCAGTGTTGGCGGCCGGCAAGCGCCAGTGGGTGCTGGAGCTGGACTGAAAACCTGCGCGGTCCCTGTAGGAGCGGCCTTGTGTCGCGATGGGGCGCGCAGCGGCCCCGGGATTTCAGCGTCGCCGCATAGAATGCCGGGGCTGCTTCGCAGCCCTATCGCGGCACAAGGCCGCTCCTACAGGGGGCGCATCAGGCCTGAGGCTGGTTTTTACCCTCAAGGATGGCCGCATAACCTTCCCTGTAACTCGGATACATCGGCGCCCAGCCCAATGCCCGCGCCCGGGCATTACTGCAGCGCTTGCTGCCGGTACGGCGCACCCGCTGCTCATCCGACCACTCGGTTATCCCCATGTACGCCCGCAGCCAGGCCACCACATCGGCCAGCGGCGCCGGGTCGTCGTCGACGCCGATGTAGCAGTCGTCGAGCACCTTGCCGTCGGCATCGGCCTGCAACAGGAACGCCAACAGGCTGGCAGCATCCTCAGCATGGATGCGGTTGCCATACAGCGGTGGCTCCTCGGCCACGCGATAGCCCTGGCGCACCTGACTGAGCAGCCACTCGCGGCCGGGGCCATAGATGCCGGTCAGGCGCACCACACTGGCCGGGATGCCGCTGGCCAGTGCCAGCCGCTCAGCCTCCAGCATCAACCGCCCGGAATAACCTTCAGGCTCGGTGGCCGCGCCTTCTTCGATCCACTCGCCGTCCTTCTGTGCATACACGCTGCTGCTGGACACGAACAGCAGCCGTCGTGGGCATTGCCCGCGCTCGGCCAGCCAACCCAGCACATGGCGCAAACCGTCGACATAGGCTGCCTGGTAACCCGCCTCGTCATGCTGGCTCGCCGCCACGCAATACACCAGGTAGTCCGGCGCGTGCTGCGGCCAGGCGTCTGGAAGCGATGGCACGGACAAGTCCGCTGCCACCGGCACGACCCCCGCAGGCAACTGCCCGACCGAGCGACGCAGGCCGCTCACCTGCCAACCGCGCGCAAGCATCTGCCGGGCAAGGCGCCCGCCTACATCACCACATCCCACCACCATCACGGAAAGGTCTGACATCTCTAAACTCCCTAGACCAATTGATCAGCCCGACCACGCTACACGATGGATGGCTAGACCATAGGCGAAAAAAGCAACAAGATTACTTTTGTTAACAAGAATTACTTGCAATAATGGCCGCCAAATTGTTCTCGGCCTACCTCGAGGCCTTGGAGAACGTTAACTTCATTCTTCATCAGGTCCGGCCAGCATGACACGTACTCAACCTTCCGCTTCGCCAACCCCGTCGCGCGCCTGGCGCGCCATCGCCGCGCTGACACTCAGCCTGGTGCTGGCCCCAGTGGCCATGGCCGATGAGCCAACCGCCAATGCTGCCGCGCCTGCTGCCGCTACCGCACCGGCTGCTCCGGCAGTTGCTCCAGCCGCAGCACCGGCCGGCGGTGCTGTTGCCGCCACCCCGGTTGATGCCCCGGTCGCTGCAGACCCGAGCGTCGAGGCTCTGGTTGAAGACACCTCGCTGGGCATGGCCCACGACCTGTCCCCTTGGGGCATGTACAAGAACGCCGACGTGGTGGTGAAGGCGGTGATGATCGGCCTTGCCATCGCCTCCATCATCACCTGGACCATCTGGATTGCCAAAGGCTTCGAGCTGATGGGCGCCAAGCGTCGCCTGCGTGGTGAAATCGCCCTGCTGAAGAAATCCGCCAGCCTCAAGGAAGCCAGCGACGTTTCCAACAAGGAAGGCACCCTGGCCCACACCCTGGTCCACGACGCACTCGAAGAGATGCGCCTGTCGGCCAACGCCCGCGAAAAAGAGGGCATCAAGGAGCGCGTCAGCTTCCGCCTGGAGCGCCTGGTACACGCCAGCGGTCGCACCATGAGCAGCGGCACCGGCGTACTCGCCACCATCGGCTCCACTGCGCCATTCGTCGGCCTGTTCGGTACCGTTTGGGGCATCATGAACAGCTTCATCGGCATCGCCAAGACCCAGACCACCAACCTGGCCGTGGTTGCCCCAGGTATCGCCGAAGCCCTGTTGGCCACCGCCCTGGGTCTGGTCGCCGCAATTCCGGCCGTGGTCATCTACAACGTCTTCGCCCGCTCCATCGCCGGCTACAAGGCCCAGGTGTCCGACGCCTCCGCCCAGGTGCTGCTGCTGGTCAGCCGCGATCTGGACCACCAGGGCAGCGAGCGTGTTGCCCCGCACATGGTGAAAGTGGGGTAAGCCATGGGCCTGCATCTCAACGAAGGTGGCGACGACCTCGCCGAAAACCACGAAATCAACGTTACGCCGTTCATCGACGTGATGCTGGTGCTGCTGATCATCTTCATGGTCGCAGCCCCCTTGGCCACGGTCGACATCAAGGTCGACCTGCCGGCCTCGACCGCCAAGCCGGCGCCGAGGCCCGAGAAACCGGTGTTCGTCAGCGTCAAGGCCGACCAGAAGCTGTACGTCGGTGATGACCAGGTCCCTGCCCCCGACCAGCTTGGCCCGATGCTCGACGCCAAGACCAAGGGCGACAAGGAAACCACCATCTTCTTCCAGGCTGACAAAGGCGTGGATTACGGTGACCTGATGGAAGTGATGAACAACATGCGCGCGGCCGGCTACCTGAAAGTCGGTCTGGTAGGTCTAGAGACGGCAGCCAAGAAATGACAAGAACGCGCTCGAACATGGCGCGCTACGGTGGCAGCCTGGCGATCGTGCTGGGCGTGCACGTGGTCGCCGTGCTGCTGACGCTCAACTGGTCGGTGCCCCAGGCCATCGAACTGCCACCGGCAGCCATGATGGTTGAGCTGGCGCCGTTGCCGGAGCCTGCGCCACCACCGCCCCCGAAAGCGGCGCCGCAGCCACCGGCACCGGTCGAGGAACCGCCGCTGCCGAAGCTGGCCGAGGCACCCAAGCCCAAGATCGCCATTCCCAAGCCGCCCAAGCCAAAGGCCAAGCCACAGCCGCCCAAGCCCGAGAAGAAGCCTGAGCCGCCGAAGGAAGCACCGCCGACCGAACAAACGGTAGACGCACCACCCAGCAACGCGCCACCGCAGAAGTCCGCGGCACCGGCACCGAGCATTGCGTCCAACAGCAAAGCCCTGCCGACCTGGCAGAGCGACCTGCTGCGTCACCTGGCCAAGTACAAGCGTTACCCGGAAGACGCGCGCCGTCGCGGGCTGCAGGGCATAAACCGCTTACGTTTCGTGGTCGACGCCGAAGGCAAGGTGGTGTCGTACTCCATGGCCGGAGGTTCGGGTAGTGCCGCTCTGGACCGGGCGACCCTGGAAATGATCCGTCGGGCCGGCACGGTACCCAAGCCGCCACCCGAGTTGCTGAACAATGGCACGATCGAAGTCGTGGCCCCGTTCGTCTACTCGCTGGACCGCCGCTGAGACTTTTGTTTCTGTCACAAATCGGCAAGTCTGATAACGTGCGTCTATCGATTGCAGCCGCTATGCTGGGCTCGCAACTTCATGGACGCACGTTATGACCCTCACAGAATTACGCTACATCGTCACACTCGCCCAGGAACAGCATTTCGGGCATGCCGCCGAACGCTGCCACGTGAGCCAGCCGACCCTGTCGGTCGGTGTGAAGAAGCTCGAGGATGAGCTTGGCGTGCTGATCTTCGAGCGCAGCAAGAGCGCGGTCCGCCTGACCCCGGTCGGCGAAAGCATCGTCGCCCAGGCGCAAAAGGTACTGGAGCAGGCCCAGGGCATTCGCGAGCTGGCCCAGGCCGGCAAGAACCAGCTGACTGCGCCACTCAAGGTCGGTGCCATCTACACCGTCGGCCCGTATCTGTTCCCGCACCTGATTCCGCAGCTGCACCGCGTGGCACCGCAGATGCCGCTTTACATCGAAGAGAACTTCACCCACGTACTGCGCGAAAAGCTGCGCAACGGCGAACTGGACGCGGTGATCATCGCCCTGCCGTTCAACGAAGCCGACGTGCTGACCCTGCCGCTGTACGATGAGCCGTTCTGCGCCCTGATGCCGGCTGACCACCCGTGGACAGCGAAAAAGACCATCGACACCGCCATGCTCAACGACAAGAGCCTGTTGCTGCTCGGTGAAGGCCACTGCTTCCGCGACCAGGTACTGGAGGCCTGTCCAACGCTGAACAAGGGCGGTGAAGGCTCCAAGCACACCACGGTGGAGTCCAGCTCGCTGGAAACCATCCGTCACATGGTGGCCTCGGGCCTTGGCGTGTCGATCCTGCCGCTGTCGGCGGTGCACAGCCACCACTACGCCCCCGGTGTCATCGAGGTTCGCCCACTGACCGCACCGGCACCATTCCGCACCGTAGCCATCGCCTGGCGCGCCAGCTTCCCGCGGCCGAAGGCCATCGAGATCCTCGCCGACTCGATCCGCCTGTGCTCGGTCGCCAAAGCCCCTGCGGAACAACCGGCCTGAGTCATGAGTGAGCTGTCGAAGGTCCCGGTGACGGTACTCAAGGGGGTTGGCGAGGCCATGGCGGAGAAGCTCGCCAAGGTCGGCCTGGAGAACCTGCAGGACGTGCTGTTCCACCTGCCCCTGCGCTACCAGGACCGCACCCGCGTGGTGCCGATCGGTCAACTGCGCCCTGGCCAGGACGCAGTGATCGAGGGCGTGGTCAGCGGCGCCGACGTGACCATGGGCAAGCGCCGCAGCCTGGTGGTGCGCCTGGGTGACGGCAGCGGTGTGCTGAGCCTGCGCTTCTACCACTTCAGCAACGCGCAGAAGGAAGGCTTCAAGCGTGGCACCCACCTGCGCTGCTACGGCGAAGCACGCCCCGGCGCTTCGGGCCTGGAAATCTACCACCCGGAATACCGGGCGCTGAACGGCGACGAACCGCCGCCACCGGTCGAGCAGACCCTGACGCCGATCTATCCGTCCACCGAAGGCCTTACCCAGCAACGCCTGCGGCTGCTGTGTCAGCAGAGCCTGGGCCTGCTGGGCCCGCGCAGCCTGCCGGACTGGCTGCCCGACGAACTGGCCCGGGACTACCAGCTGGCGCCGCTGGACGATGCCATCCGCTACCTGCACAACCCGCCGGCCGACGCCGACCTCGACGAGCTTGCCGAAGGCCAGCACTGGGCCCAGCACCGCCTGGCCTTCGAAGAACTGCTGACCCACCAGTTGTCGCAGCAACGCCTGCGTGAAAGCCTGCGCAGCCTGCGCGCGCCAGTGCTGCCCAAGGCCCAGCGCCTGCAGGCACAGTACCTGGCCAACTTGGGTTTCCAGCCGACCGGCGCACAGCAGCGGGTGGCCAACGAAATTGCTTACGACCTCAGCCAGCAAGAGCCGATGATGCGCCTGGTGCAGGGCGATGTGGGTGCCGGCAAGACCGTGGTCGCCGCCCTGGCCGCGCTGCAGGCCCTGGAAGCCGGCTACCAGGTGGCCCTGATGGCACCCACCGAGATCCTCGCCGAACAGCACTACATCACCTTCAAGCGCTGGCTCGAACCGCTGGGCATCGAAGTCGCGTGGCTGGCCGGCAAGCTAAAGGGCAAAGCCCGGGCAGCCGCCCTGGAGCAGATCGCCAATGGCGCGCCAATGGTGGTCGGCACCCATGCGCTGTTCCAGGAAGAGGTGAAGTTCAAGCACCTGGCCCTGGCGATCATCGATGAACAGCACCGTTTTGGCGTGCAGCAACGCCTGGCCCTGCGCAAGAAGGGCGTGGCCGGGGAATTGTGCCCGCACCAGCTGATCATGACCGCCACACCCATTCCGCGCACCTTGGCCATGAGCGCCTACGCCGACCTGGACACCTCGGTGCTCGACGAACTGCCACCCGGACGCACCCCGGTGAACACCGTGCTGGTGGCCGATAGCCGCCGCTTCGAAGTGGTCGAGCGGGTGCGCGCCGCCTGCGCCGAAGGGCGCCAGGCCTACTGGGTGTGCACACTGATCGAAGAATCCGAAGAGCTTACCTGCCAGGCCGCCGAAAGCACCTACGAGGAGCTGGGCAGCGCCTTGGGCGAGCTGCGGGTAGGGCTGATCCACGGGCGCATGAAGCCGGCGGAAAAGGCTGAGATCATGGCTGAGTTCAAGGCCGGCAACCTGCAGTTGCTGGTCGCCACCACGGTCATCGAGGTGGGCGTGGATGTGCCCAACGCCAGCCTGATGATCATCGAGAACCCAGAGCGCCTGGGCCTGGCACAGCTGCACCAGTTGCGTGGCCGGGTTGGCCGGGGCAGCGCCGTCAGCCATTGCGTGCTGCTGTACCACCCACCACTGTCGCAGATCGGCCGCGAGCGGCTAGGGATCATGCGGGAAACCAACGACGGCTTCATCATCGCCGAAAAGGACCTGGAGCTGCGTGGCCCGGGCGAGATGCTCGGCACCCGCCAGACAGGCCTGTTGCAGTTCAAGGTCGCCGACCTGATGCGTGACGCCGACCTGCTGCCGGCCGTGCGCGACGCCGCCCAGGCCCTGATCGCACGCTGGCCGGAGCACGTCAGCCCGCTGCTCGATCGCTGGCTGCGTCATGGCCAGCAATATGGCCAAGTGTGACGCTGGTCCCATAATGGATCCAGATTTGCCCAGAGGCTGGTTATACTTCGCGTTTAAAGGAATCAGTGGATACGGACCATGACTGAAGTTGCCCTGGACACCGCAACCCCACACGCTCCCTCGGTCATCCGGCTGCTGCTCGACAAACTCGGCGTGGCCTACCGCGAGGTGGTCGAACATCCGCACCTGCCGGCAGCGTCGCGGGTACAGGCCGTGCTGCTCGACGACGAGGTCGGCGCCCTGATGGTGCTATTCCCGCAGAGCCAGCTGCTGGACCTCAACCGCCTGGCCGAACTGACCGGTCGCAAGCTCACTGCGGTGTCGGTGCCTCGCCTGAAGCAGATGCTGGACAAGCACCAGCTCAAGGCCCTGCCAGGCATTCCGGCGCTGACCAGCTCGCCGTGCCAGTACGAAAAGAGCCTGCTCGACGCCGAAACCGTGTTTATCCAGTCTGGCGAAGCCGGCCTGCTGCTGGAAATCGAACGCGCACACTTCAAGCGGATGCTGGCCAAGGCCAGCGCCAGCAGCTTCGGCCAGGAAGTCGAGGCAATCAACCCCAACCTCGACCGCCCCGATGATGACACCCGGGAAATCACCAACGCCGTCCAGGCCTTCACTGCCCGGCGCATCCAGAAGCGCCTGGAAGAAACCATCGAAATCCCGCCGCTGGCCGACACCGCGCAAAAGATCATCAAGCTACGGGTAGACCCCAACGCCAGCATCGACGATATCACCGGCGTGGTCGAAACCGATCCGGCGCTGGCGGCACAGGTGGTGAGCTGGGCGGCATCGCCCTACTACGCCTCTCCGGGCAAGATCCGCTCGGTGGAAGACGCCATCGTGCGTGTGCTGGGCTTCGACCTGGTGATCAACCTGGCCCTGGGCCTGGCGCTGGGCAAGACCCTGAGCCTGCCGAAAGACCACCCGCAGCAAGCCACGCCGTACTGGCAGCAGTCGATCTACACCGCCGCGATCATCGAAGGCCTGACCCGCGCCATGCCACGGGCCGAGCGCCCTGAGGCCGGCCTGACCTACCTGGCCGGGCTGCTGCACAACTTTGGCTACCTGCTGTTGGCGCACGTTTTCCCGCCGCACTTCTCGCTGATCTGCCGCCACCTGGAGGTCAACCCGCACCTGTGCCACACCTATGTGGAACAACACCTGCTGGGCATCAGCCGCGAGCAGATCGGTGCATGGTTGATGAAGCTGTGGGACATGCCGGAAGAACTGTCCGCCGCACTGCGCTTCCAGCACGACCCGGCCTATGAAGGCGAGTTTTCGGCGTTCCCCAACCTGGTGTGCCTGGCTACACGATTGCTGCGCTCGCGGGGGATTGGCTCGGGGCCACAGCAGGAGATTCCAGACGAATTGCTGGAGCGGCTGGGGATTACCCGGGACAAGGCCGAGGATGTGGTGAACAAGGTGCTCGAAGCAGAGAGCCTGCTGCGTGAGCTGGCTTCGCAGTTCCACGCCCCGCATTAAGCATTAACGCGTAACCTGTGGGAGCGGGCGTGCCCGCGAACACCGGCGAAGCCGGTGCCATGCACCGCGTCGTTTGTTTCGCGGGCATGCCCGCTCCCACAGGTAAAGCATCGACATCCCCGTTGGGTTTCAGCCCTTCTTCTTCGGCTTCAGGTACTTCATCAATCCCTGGAACCACATCACCAGCGCCGGGTTGCCCTTGATCTGGATGTGCTTGTCCTGAATCCCCTGCATGAACGCCAATTGCTTGTTACCTGCCTGCATGGTGGTGAAACCATAGGCAGCGTCCTTGAAGGCGATGGCGAACGCTGGCTGCGGGTGCGCACCGCCCTTGCTGCTGATGCGTTCGTTGTTGACTATGAAGTGCCGGGCGACCTTGCCGTCCAGGGTCTGCATCTGGAACACCAGGTCCTTGCCCTTGAGCTGCTGCTGGAACGCCGGGTTGTTGCGGCTGGCCCTGGCCATCAACAGCCCCATGGCCCAGAGAAGAAAGCGGAACTTCATCAACGCGCCTCGAATTAAAAGTGACTAAGGCGCGCAGTCTATCCTTTTCCAGAACTATTTATGCAAGTTCGAAACATTTTGCCTGCAGAAAGCACAACGGGCGCCCTGGGGCGCCCGCTTGGCTGACACTGGAGTTGTCAGGGAGCGATCACTTGCCTTTCTTGGCCGGCTTGACGGGGGCGTTGACGCTGTCGCGCAGGTTCTTGCCTGGCTTGAAAGCCACGGTATTGCTGGCCTTGATCTTGACCGGTTCACCGGTTTGCGGGTTCTTGCCGGTACGCGCACCGCGATGACGTTTTTCGAAGGTGCCGAAACCGACCAGGGTCACGGTGTCCTTGTCCAGGGCACCCGTGATGCTGTCGAGAATCGCGTTCAAAACCTGATTGGCCTTTTCCTTGGTCAGATCGGCCTTTTCGGCGATGACGGCGGCGAGTTCTGGTTTGCGCATAGTGAAGCCTCTTTGACGGAATTCTTGTTGTTATGCCGTGCTGCCCTGGGAGCAGCGCTCAAGGCACCGCAGGCTCTAATCTGCGGCAGACGGAAGTGAGGATGGCACGTGCACAGGGGCCGCGCCAGTATCTGGGCGGCCATTGTGCAAGCAACAACAGGATAAATCCGACAGAACGCCAGCTATTTACGCCATCACGGCCGGCAGCTGGCGATTCAGGGCCAGCTTTTCCATCACGGCCGCCCCGGTGAGGGCGTAGCCCAGCAGCTTGCCCTCTGCATCAAGGCAGAGCACCTTGAGGTCACTGCCCTGCCCCTCTACCTGCCAGGTGCCTTCGTGGCCCAGGGGCGGCGACGAGACCACCAGCGGGCAGGCCGGGGTTTTCACGGTGATCGGCATCGGCCCGTAGGCGACCGTTGTCGGCTTGCCGGCCAGGGTTTGCGCCAGGGCCCGGGCACAGCTCATCAGCGGCATCACATAAAGCAGGTTGATGCCATCGACTTCGGCACAGTCGCCAAGGGCAAAGATATTGGCGTGGGACGAGCGCAACTGGCGGTCCACGCAAACGCCGCGGTTGGTCTGCAGGCCAGCAGCGGCAGCCAAGTCGGTGCGCGGGCGCAGGCCGATGGCCGAAACCACCAGGTCACAGGTGATCACGCTGCCGTCGGACAAGTGCGCCTCCAGGCCCTGCGCCACCTGCTGCAGGCGGGTCAGTACCGGACCGAGGTGAAAGCGCACGCCCAGGCCTTCCAGCCCGGCCTGCACGGCAGTGGCAGCAGCCGGGTGCAGCAGGGTCGGCATGACTTGCTCGCACGGCGCCACCACATCGACCTGGAAGCCGCCCAGGCTCATGTCGTTGGCGAATTCGCAGCCGATCAGGCCGGCACCGAGGATCAGCACACGCTGTTTGCCGACGGCGGCGGCACGGAAGCGCGCGTAGTCTTCCAGATCGTTGATCGGGAACACCCGATCGCCGCCATCACCTTCGATCGGCACCTGCACCGTCTGCGCCCCCCAGGCCAGCACCAGATCGCGGTATTCCACCGCCTCTTCACCTATCCACAAGCGCTTGTGGCCCGGGTCGATGCCGCTGATGCGGGTATGGGTGCGAATCTCGGCATTCAGTTGCTCGGCCATGGCGCCCGGCTCGGCCATGCACAGGCCGTCGGCGTCCTTCTGCTTGGCAAAGCCGGTGGACAGCATGGGCTTGGAGTAGGAACGACCGTCATCGGCGGTGATCAGCAGCAGCGGCGTCTGCGCATCGAGCTTGCGAAATTCACGGGCCAGGTTGTAGCCCGCAAGGCCGGTACCGATGATTACCACAGGGGACGTCATGTCGTGCTTTCCTCGATTAGCCGATGGAGATCATTTCAAAGTCGCTCTTGCCCACGCCGCAGTCGGGGCACAGCCAGTCTTCAGGCACGTCTTCCCAGCGTGTGCCGGGGGCGATGCCGTCGTCGGGCCAGCCTTCGGCTTCGTCGTAGATCAGGCCACAGACAATACATTGCCACTTCTTCATCAGGTCTTTTTCCTCGGTTCAAGCTGGAGCTTTGTGTTGCTGCTGATGGCCTCTTCGCGGGTGAACCCGCTCCTACAGCGACCGCGTAGCCTGTGGGAACGGGTTTACCCGCGACGAAGCCTGCGCGCAATTCGTGGGGCTTTGTAGCGGCCCTGTCAGCAGTATGCAAGCAGTCCGGGCAATCATGCTAAGCTCGCCGCCTCTCTGGTTGTAACAAGCAGACCGACGTGTCGTACGAATCCCCGCAAGCAGCCGCTGTCGCGTGGCTGCCGTATTCACGGCTGGCGACCGACATCGACCAGCCCACCCTTGACTGGCTGTTCGACGAGGGCTCGCTGACCCGTCGCCTGACCCGCCTGTCCAACGATCACTTCTCCGTTACCCCGCTGTTCGAGGGCTGGCAGCCGCTGCGCGATGACGAATGCCAGGCACTGGGCATCGCCGCCGGTGCCGAAGGCTGGGTGCGCGAGGTGTACCTGCGCGGCCATGGCCAACCCTGGGTGTTCGCCCGCAGCGTCGCCAGCCGCAGCGCCCTGGAGCGCGGCGGGCTGGACCTTGAAACCTTGGGCAGCCGTTCGCTGGGCGAGTTGCTGTTCTGCGACCAGGCATTCATCCGCCACCCCATCGAGGTGTGCAGTTATCCACAGGCCTGGCTGCCGAGCGAGGCCGCCCATACTGCGCTGTGGGGCCGCCGGTCGCGCTTCGAACGTGGCGGCCTGGACCTGCTGGTGGCAGAGGTGTTTCTGCCGGCATTGTGGCAAGCGGCCAAGGAGGAAAACCGCTGATGTACCTGCAACTGCTGAAGTCTCTCAACCGCCTGCACCCACGGGCCTGGGACTTTGTCCAGCTCAGCCGCATGGACCGGCCAATTGGTATCTACCTGCTGCTGTGGCCGACCTTGTCGGCGGTGTGGATTGCTGGCAACGGTTCACCAACCCTGGCCAACGTGCTGATCTTTGGCCTCGGTGTGGTGCTGATGCGCGCCGCAGGTTGCTGCATCAACGACTTTGCCGACCGCAAGGTGGACGGCCACGTCAAACGCACCGCCGACCGCCCCCTGGCCAGCGGCCGGGTCCGCCCGCGCGAAGCATTGGCGCTGTTCGCCATCCTGGTCGGAGTGAGCTTCCTGCTGGTGCTGTGCACCAACAGCCGCACGGTGTGGCTGTCGTTCGGTGCGGTAGCTCTGGCGTTCTGCTACCCGTTCATGAAGCGCTACACCTATTACCCGCAGGTGGTGCTGGGGGCGGCGTATTCCTGGGGCATTCCCATGGCCTTCACCGCAGCGGGTGGCGAGCTGCCGGCCAGCGCCTGGCTGCTGTATATCGCCAACCTGCTGTGGACGGTGGGCTACGACACCTACTACGCCATGGTCGACCGTGATGACGACCTGAAGATTGGCGTGAAGTCGACCGCCATCCTGTTCGGCGATGCCGACCGCACCATCATCCTGACCTTGCAGCTGCTGTCGCTGGGCTGCCTGTTGCTGGCCGGCAGCCGCTTCGAGCTGGGTGGCTGGTTCCACCTGGGGCTGCTGGGCGCGGCGGCGTGCTTTGCCTGGGAGTACTGGTCGACGCGCAAGCTGGACCGGGAGTCGTGCTTCAAGGCGTTTCTGCACAATCACTGGGCGGGGATGCTGGTGTTTATCGGGGTAGTATTGGATTACGCACTGCGTTGAAGCTGAGGGCCCTATCGCCGGCAATCTCAAGGCTTGGCAACGTGCCAGACGTCCTTCATGCCGTCACCGGTCATGTCGCCGGCTTTTTTGTCCTTGATGAAGGTGTACAGCGGCTTGCCGTCATAGGCCCACTGCTTGCTGCCATCATCGCGCATTACTACTGTCCACTTGTCCTTGGCCGGTTCGTCATTGGCCTTCACCATCAGCGGCGGCCAGTTTTTTGCGCATTCGCCATTGCACATCGACTTGCCGCCCGCATCCTTGTCGAAGGTGTACAGGGTCATGCCGGCATGATCGACCAACATGCCGCCCTTCTCCATCGCATGGTCGGCCAAGGCCACCCCCGGGAGCGCCAGCGCAGTGAAAAGGGCCATCCAGCTCAGCGTTTGTCGTGTCATTGGATTCACCATTGTTTCGGGGGGATTGGGTTCAAGTTGCCGCAAACACGGCCCTTTCAAGCCTAGTTCAGTCACGGAATGTCGCCAGAACGGCCAACACCCTGTCACACAGCTGCAATAATTCCGTTATCTAATGCGGGCCAAGACACCGTATCCAGGAGAGGTTTTGAGCATGGTTGGCAGGAACATTCTGATCGTCGACGACGAAGCACCAATTCGCGAGATGATCGCCGTTGCCCTGGAAATGGCCGGCTATGACTGCCTGGAAGCGGAAAACTCCCAACAGGCCCACGCGATCATCGTCGACCGCAAACCGGACCTGATACTGCTCGATTGGATGCTGCCGGGCACCTCCGGTATCGAGTTGGCCCGCCGCCTCAAGCGCGACGAGCTGACCGGCGACATCCCGATCATCATGCTCACCGCCAAGGGCGAAGAGGACAACAAGATCCAAGGCCTGGAGGTGGGTGCCGACGACTACATCACCAAGCCGTTCTCACCACGCGAGCTGGTCGCCCGCCTGAAAGCCGTGCTGCGCCGCACCGGCCCGAGCGACAGCGAGGCACCGATCGAAGTCGGTGGCCTGCTGCTCGACCCGATCAGCCACCGCGTGACCATCGACGGCAAGCCAGCCGAGATGGGCCCTACCGAATACCGCCTGCTGCAGTTCTTCATGACCCACCAGGAGCGCGCCTACACCCGTGGCCAACTGCTGGACCAGGTATGGGGCGGTAACGTCTATGTCGAGGAACGCACCGTCGACGTACACATCCGCCGCCTGCGCAAGGCGCTGGGTGAAGCCTACGAAAATCTGGTACAAACCGTCCGGGGCACCGGCTACCGCTTCTCGACCAAGAGCTGATCGAGCTGAAAGGCGCCAAGCTGCACGTCGTTGTACAAGGACCGTCAATTGAACCAGAACTGGCACGCGACCCTGATTCGCCACCTGCTACTGCTGATTACCGTCTGCCTGATCGGTGGGCTGGTCAGTGGCTACTATGGCTGGAGCCTGGCCATCGGCCTGGCGCTCTACCTGGGCTGGACCCTCAAGCAACTGCTGCGCCTGCATGACTGGCTGCGCAACCACCAACCCGACGAAGCACCGCCCGATGGCTACGGGCTGTGGGGCGAGGTGTTCGACAGCATCTACCACTTGCAACGCCGCGACCAGCGTGTACGCGGCCGCCTGCAGGCGGTGATCGACAGGGTGCAGGAGTCTACTGCCGCACTGCGAGACGCAGTGATCATGCTCGACAGCGATGGCAACCTGGAATGGTGGAACCGCGCCGCCGAGACCCTGCTGGGCTTCAAGACCCCACAGGACGGCGGCCAGCAGGTGACCAACCTGGTGCGCCACCCGCGCTTCAAGGAGTACTTCGAGGCGGGAAACTACCTCGAGCCGCTGGAAATCCCTTCGCCGATCAACGACCGCATGCGCGTGCAGTTGCACATCACCCGCTACGGCAACAACGAGCACCTGATGCTGGTGCGCGACGTTACCCGCATCCACCAGCTGGAGCAGATGCGCAAGGACTTCGTCGCCAACGTGTCCCACGAGCTGCGCACGCCGCTGACGGTCATCACCGGCTACCTGGAAACCCTGCTGGACAACGTCGAGGACGTGAACCCGCGCTGGAGCCGAGCCCTGCAACAGATGAGCCAGCAAGGCTCACGCATGCAGACACTGCTCAACGACCTGTTGCTGCTGGCCAAGCTTGAGGCCACCGACTATCCGTCGGACAACCACCCGGTGGCGGTCGACGCCTTGCTCTGCGCGATCAAGAACGACGCCCAGGCTCTGTCCGGGCCCCGCAAACAGCGCATCACCCTTGAAGCCGCGCCCGGTGTGCAGTTGAAGGGCAGCGAGTCAGAGCTGCGCAGTGCCTTTTCCAACCTGGTGTTCAACGCGGTCAAGTACACCCAGGACGAAGGCAGCATACGGATTCGCTGGTGGGCCGATGCCCAGGGCGCACACCTGTCGGTGCAGGACTCGGGGGTGGGCATCGATGCCAAGCACCTGCCACGTCTGACCGAGCGCTTCTACCGGGTCGACTCCAGCCGTGCGTCGAATACCGGGGGCACCGGGCTGGGGCTGGCGATCGTCAAGCATGTGCTGATGCGCCACCGCGGCAAGCTGGAGATCAGCAGCGTGCCGGGGCATGGCAGTACGTTTACCTGTCACTTCGCGCCGGCACAATTGGCCAACGGCAAGGCTTGAGATCGGGGCTGCTGCGCAGCCCTTCGCGGGCACGCCCGCTCCCACAGGGACCGCAATAAGTCCGCCACCCTTTGCTTTTACGGTCCCAGCCGCTACATTGGACCCCCTGTGCCAGCAAGAGCTGGCACTTTTTTTCTCTCTATCTCGAAGACGGACCCCGTAAAAACTCCATCATGGACCCTTCCCCTGGTATCAGCCTCACCTCGTTATTCGCCGATTTCGGCATGATCATCTTTGCCTTGCTCCTGGTGCTGCTCAACGGCTTCTTCGTTGCCGCCGAGTTCGCCATGGTCAAGCTGCGCGCCACCCGCGTCGAGTCCATCGCCGAGCTGCATGGCTGGCGTGGCAGCATCCTGCGCAAGGTGCACAACCAGCTCGACGCCTATCTTTCGGCCTGCCAGCTGGGCATCACCCTCGCCTCGCTGGGCCTGGGCTGGGTCGGTGAACCGGCGTTCGCCCATCTGCTCGAGCCGCTGCTGGCATACCTTGGCGTGGACACGCCCGAGCTGATCAAGGCCATCTCGTTCTTCGTCGCCTTCTTCGTCATCTCGTACCTGCACATCGTGGTCGGCGAGCTGGCGCCCAAGTCCTGGGCCATCCGCAAGCCAGAACTGCTGTCACTGTGGACCGCCGTGCCGCTGTACCTGTTCTACTGGGTGATGTACCCGGCCATCTACCTGCTCAATGCCAGCGCCAACACCATCCTGCGCATTGCCGGCCAGGGCGAGCCCGGCCCACACCACGAGCACCACTACAGCCGTGAAGAGCTCAAGCTGATCCTGCACTCCAGCCGTGGCCAGGACCCGAGCGACCAAGGCATGCGCGTGCTGGCCTCGGCTGTGGAAATGGGCGAGCTGGAGGTGGTCGACTGGGCCAACTCGCGCGAGGACATGGTCAGCATCGACGCCCATGCGCCGTTGAAGCAGATCCTGGCGCTGGTGCGCCGCCACAAGTTCAGCCGCTACCCGGTGTACGACGCCGAGCGTGAGGAGTTCACCGGCCTGCTGCATATCAAGGACCTGCTGCTGGAACTGGCCGAACTCGAGCACCTGCCCGAAACCATCGACCTCGACGACCTGGCCAGGCCGCTGGAGCGCGTGTCGCGGCACATGCCCCTGGCGCAATTGCTGGAGCAGTTCCGCAAGGGCGGCGCGCACTTCGTACTGGTGGAGGAAGCCGATGGCAAGGTGATTGGCTACCTGACCATGGAAGACGTGCTGGAAGTGCTGGTAGGTGACATCCAGGACGAGCACCGCAAGACCGAGCGCGGCATCCTCGCCTACCAGCCGGGCAAGCTGCTGGTGCGTGGCGACACGCCGCTGTTCAAGGTCGAGCGCCTCCTGGGCGTCGACCTTGACCATATCGAAGCGGAAACCCTCGCGGGGCTGGTCTACGAGACACTCAAGCGCGTGCCTGAAGAAGAGGAAGTGCTGGAGGTCGAAGGGCTGCGCATCATCATCAAGAAGATGAAAGGGCCGAAGATCGTGCTGGCCAAGGTGCTCAAGCTGGATTGAGGGCCATTCGCGGGCTCGCCCGCTCCTACAGGATCGCCAAAGGCCAGGCCTTTCAGATTACCAGTGGGAGCGGGCAAGCCCGCGAAGAAGCCGACACGGATCATGGATTACCCGCAGTGAAGTCAGGCAACCCACCAATCGGCCTGTCGAACCGATAAGGTATCGACTCCAGCGCCAACCCCACATTGCGCTGCACCACGAAATGCAGGTGCGGCCCGGTACTGTTGCCGGTATTGCCCGACTTGGCCAGCATCTGCCCCTGCCGCACTCGTTGCCCCTCCGCCACTACCACCGACCCGCGCATCAGGTGCAGGTAGACGCCCATGGTACCGTCCGGGTGCAGGATCCTGACGAAATTGCCCGAGGGGTTGGGGCCGCGCCCGCTCTGGCTGTTCTCCGTCTTCACCACCACCCCTTCCCGCGCCGCGATGATGGTGGTGCCTTCGGGCATGGCGATGTCCATGGCGTAACGCCCCTTGGGCCCAAAATGACTGACCCGGCCATTGGGGCCCTGGGTCACGCGGAACGGCCCGCCAATCCAGGGGAATGCATAGCGGAAGCCCTGGGGCCGCTTGCCCGGGTCGCCCATGGCCTGTAGCAGGGTCGAGCGGTAGTTCAGCAGCATCCCGGGGCGCCCCCTGAGCACGCTGAGCATTTGCGTGGTGCGCGGCGGCAGTACCCGGCGCACGGTACGCGGGGCATTGCCACCTTGTGCGTTCACCAGGTTGTCCAGGCGCAACTCCACCTCCACTGGCACGTGTAGCTGGTTGCGGGCCGAAAAGCTCACGCCGCCGTTGAAGGTTATCGCGTTCAGCAGAACCTGGCCTTCGGGCACCTCGACCATAGGTACGCGCCGCACAAAGGTTTTGGCACCGGGGCCGGGCCGGTCGGAATAGGAGGTCACACGGCCATCATCGGTGATCTCGTAAATGGTCATGCCCAGGCTCGACGCCGAGGCCATGAGCAATGCACAGAACAGCAGCAGGCGGGCGGGCATGATAGTGGCTTTTTGACAGTTACGATCTGTCGAAGCCTAGCAGGGGGTTTTGTGACGGGTATGACAGTTGGTCGGATGGCGTCAACAGGACTGGCCCCATCGCCGGCAAGCCAGCTCCCACAGGAAATGCACAAGGCCCGAGGTTGACGCTGTACATGTGGGAGCTGGCTTGCCGGCGATGGAGCCAGTAGTCATTACTCAGGCGCCCGGGGTGAAATGCTTCTGCGCCGTCCCGCGGGCAATCAGCCGCGACAGGTAGTCGAGCTTCTGGGCATCCTGGTCGACGAACTTGAAGGTCAGTTGCAACCAGTCACTGTCGGGCTTGGGTTCCAGTGCCGCGACGGCATGCAGGTAGCCGTTCAGGCGCGCAACTTCGGCGTTCTCGCCCTGCTCCAGGTCCAGCACCGCGCCTTCCAGCACCTGTGGCAGCGCTTCGCCACGGCGCACCACCAGCAGCGCCTCTTTCAGGCTCAGCGCCTTGATCACGCACGGCTGCATGCCGCCGGCCAGGCGCAACTGGCCCTGGCCACGGCCGGTCGGCGCGGGAGTGGCGGGCCGGGGGGCATTGGCCACTGGCCTGGCGGGTGCGGTTGCAGGTGCCGGAGCTGGCGCCGCAACCTTCACCGCTTCAGGCTTGCCGGCTGTCAGCGCATTCAGCGAGTCATTGGCGAACGCCGAGTTGACCCGTGCCGGGCCGCTGGACATCAGGCTGTCGAGCTTGCCGATCTTGGTCAGGGCCTTTTTCACCTTGGTCAGCAATTGCTCGTTGGTGAATGGCTTGCCGACAAAATCGGAAACGCCCGCCTGAATCGCCTGGATGACGTTTTCCTTGTCGCCACGGCTGGTCACCATGATGAATTGCAGGTTCTTCAACTCAGGCTGCTGGCGGCACCAGGTGAGCAGTTCCAGGCCGGACATTTCCGGCATTTCCCAGTCGCACAGAACCAGGTCGAACGCTTCCTTGCCCAGCATGGCCATTGCCTTGCGACCGTTGACGGCGTCGTCGATGGTCATGCCCGGGAAGGCATTGCGCAGGCATTTGCGGACCAGATCACGGATAAACGGGGCGTCATCCACGACCAGCACATTCACTTTACTCATCGATACTCCTTCTGAATCCCGACTAGCCTACCGCCGAATAATGGCCACTTGCTACAACCTGGTCACGCCGGGACTTCTTCACATCGTTCGCGGGTGCCTGCCGGCTCCTCGACCGCAAACGAAAACGCCCGGCCAAGGCCGGGCGTCGATGCTCGGGAGCAACCTTACTTATCGTCAGGTTCAGCCGGAACATTAGCGTTTTCGCCGTCGGAAACAGCAGTGCCTTGCACTTCTGCCGTCATGCGCTTGAGGCCCATGTGACGCACGTCGGTGCCGCGCACCAGATAGATCACCAGCTCGGAGATATTGCGCGCATGGTCGCCGATACGCTCCAGCGAACGCAGGACCCAGATCACGCTCAGTACCCGCGAGATCGAGCGCGGGTCTTCCATCATGTAGGTCACCAGCTCACGCAGGGCGGTCTTGTATTCGCGGTCGATGGTCTTGTCGTACTGGGCCACCGACAGTGCCAGGTCGGCGTCGAAGCGGGCAAAGGCGTCCAGCGCGTCACGGACCATGTTGCGTACCTGGTCGCCGATGTGGCGCACCTCGACATAGCCGCGCGGTGACTCGCCTTCCTCGCACAGCTGGATGGCGCGGCGGGCGATCTTGGTCGACTCGTCACCGATGCGCTCCAGGTCAATCACCGACTTGGAGATGCTGATGATCAGACGCAGGTCGGAGGCCGCCGGCTGACGACGGGCGAGGATGCGCAGGCACTCCTCGTCGATGTTGCGCTCCATCTGGTTGATCTGCTCGTCGACTTCGCGCACTTGCTGGGCCAGGCCCGAGTCGGCTTCGATCAGCGCAGTGACTGCGTCGTTGACCTGTTTTTCGACCAGGCCGCCCATGGCCAGCAGGTGGCTACGCACCTCTTCGAGCTCGGCGTTGAACTGCTGGGAAATGTGATGCGTAAGGCTTTCTTTGTTGATCATCGTTCGCTCCGCGAAGAAGCTGCAAGCTTCAAGTAGTTCATGTCATTCCCTGTGGGAGCGGGCGTGCCCGCGAACACCGGCGAAGCCGGTGCCACACACCGCGGCGCCTGCTTCGCGGGCACGCCCGCTCCCACAGGGGTCGCGCGGCTGCTAGCCGTAGCGACCGGTGATGTAGTCTTCGGTCTGTTTCTTCGCCGGGTTGGTGAACAGGGTGTCGGTATCCCCGAATTCGACCAGTTTGCCCATGTACATGAACGCGGTGTAGTCCGAAACACGGGCCGCCTGCTGCATGTTGTGGGTCACGATGACGATGGTGTACTTGGATTTCAATTCGTAGATCAGTTCCTCGACTTTCAGGGTCGAGATCGGGTCCAGTGCCGAGCACGGTTCGTCGAGCAGCAGCACTTCCGGCTCCACGGCGATGGTGCGGGCGATGACCAGACGCTGCTGCTGGCCACCGGACAGGCCCAGTGCCGAATCGTGCAGGCGGTCCTTGACCTCGTCCCACAGTGCCGCGCCCTTCAGCGCCCATTCGACCGCTTCGTCCAGCACGCGCTTCTTGTTGATGCCCTGGATCCGCAGGCCGTAGACCACGTTTTCGTAGATGGTCTTTGGGAACGGGTTGGGCTTCTGGAACACCATGCCCACACGACGGCGCAGCTCGGCCACGTCTTCGCCCTTGCGGTAGATGTTATTGCCATACAGGTTGATGGCGCCTTCCACGCGGCAACCATCAACCAGATCGTTCATGCGGTTGAAGGTGCGCAGCAGGGTCGACTTGCCGCAGCCGGACGGGCCGATAAAGGCGGTCACGCGCTGCTTGGGAATGTTCATCTGCACATCGAACAGCGCTTGTTTGTCACCGTAGAACAGGCTCAGGCCCGGCACTTCGATGGCTACGGTTTCTTCGGCCAGGCGCAGGCTCTGCTTGTCGCGGCCCAGGGCAGACATGTCGATGCCGTGGGTATGGGATTCTTGCTGCATGGTCAACTCCATACGCTAACAATTCGTTTCAAAGGGCCGCCCGTTTCACGGGCGGCACGCTTGCAATCAGGATCAGCTGTCGAGGGCCTTGTACTTCTCGCGCAGGTGGTTACGGATCCACACGGCCGAGAGGTTGAGGGCCGCGATCACCAGCACCAGCAGCAACGCCGTGGCGTATACCAGCGGCCGCGCGGCTTCTACGTTGGGGCTCTGGAAGCCGACGTCATAGATATGGAAGCCCAGGTGCATGATCTTCTGGTCCAGGTGCAGGTACGGGTAGTTCCCGTCCACCGGCAGGGATGGAGCCAGCTTTACCACACCCACCAGCATCAACGGCGCCACTTCACCGGCGGCGCGGGCCACGGCTAGGATCATGCCGGTCATCATCGCCGGGCTGGCCATCGGCAGGACGATCTTCCACAGGGTTTCGGCCTTGGTAGCGCCCAGGGCCAGCGAGCCTTCGCGCACGGTGCGCGGGATACGCGCCAGGCCTTCCTCGGTGGCCACGATCACCACCGGCACGGCCAGCAGCGCCAGGGTCAGCGATGCCCACAACAGGCCTGGGGTACCCAGGGTTGGCGCCGGCAGAGCTTCGGGGAAGAACAGGCGGTCGATCGAGCCACCCAGCACGTAGACGAAGAAGCCCAAGCCGAACACGCCGTAGACGATCGCCGGCACACCCGCCAGGTTGTTCACCGCGATGCGGATCAAGCGGGTCACCGGGCCCTGTCTGGCGTATTCGCGCAGGTACACGGCAGCCAGCACACCGAACGGGGTGACGATCACGGCCATGATCAGGGTCATCATCACGGTACCGAAGATGGCCGGGAAGATACCGCCCTCAGTGTTGGCTTCACGCGGGTCATCGCTGAGGAACTCCCAGACCTTGGTGAAGTAGGTGCCCAGCTTGGTGAACCCCGACATGGCGTTAGGCTGGATGGCGTGCACCACCTTGCTGAGGTTGATTTCCACTTCACGGCCGTTGCCATCACGTGCCACCAGGCTGTCGCGGGCGAAGGCCTGGTGCAGGCCGGTCAGGCGGTCTTCGATGGCCTTGTAGCGACTGTTCAACTCAGCGCGCTCGGCGTCCATATCGGCCTGGGCGGCGGCGTCCAGCTTGCCGTCCAGCTCCAGCTTGCGCGCTTGCAGACGCAGGCGCTCGAGGCCATGGTTGATGGCGCCGATGTCTTTCTTTTCGAGGCTTTGCAGTTCGCTGTTGAGCTGGTTGGCGCGCTTGAGGCGGGCCTGCAGCTCGGCCCAGGCCGCAGCGCCTTCGGCGACCACGCGGCCGTCTTCCTTGACGCTGACCAGGTAGCCGTAGAAGTTGCCCCACTCGCGGCGCTCCAGGGCGACCAGGTCGGTCGGGTGCCTTTCGTCGACCAGCCAGTCGCCGACCACCCAGGTGAAGTCGCTGCCGTTGAGGTCGCGGTTGCCCACCTTGATCAGCTCACGGGTCATGAACTCCGGGCCTTGGTCAGGCACTGGCAGGCCAGCGCCCTTCAGGCGGGCACGGGGTACTTCTTCCTTTTGCACCACTTCGCCAATGACGACATGGTCGGCCTGGCCCGGCACCTTGTAGGTAGCCTGGACAAGATCGGCCGGCCAGAAGTGGCCCAGGCCGCGCACGGCAATCACCGCCAGCAGGCCAACGGTCATGATCACTGCCATGGCTACCGCGCCGCCGCTCATCCAGACGCCTGGGGCGCCGCTCTTGAACCAGCCTTTGAGGGAATCCTTTTTCACGGATCGCTACCTTTCTATCAAAGCGACGAGTATTTCTTGCGCAGACGCTGGCGAATCAGCTCGGCCAAGGTGTTCATGATGAAGGTGAACATCAGCAGCACCAGCGCGGCCAGGAACAGCACGCGGTAGTGGCTGCCGCCGACTTCCGATTCCGGCATTTCCACCGCCACGTTGGCGGCCAGGGTGCGCATGCCCTCGAACAGGTTCAGCTCCATCACCGGGGTGTTGCCGGTGGCCATCAGCACGATCATGGTCTCGCCCACCGCACGGCCCATGCCGATCATCAGCGCCGAGAAGATACCTGGGCTGGCGGTGAGGATGACCACGCGGGTCAGGGTCTGCCAGGGCGTCGCACCCAGGGCCAGGGAGCCCAGGGTCAGGCTGCGCGGCACACTGAACACGGCGTCTTCGGCGATGGAGTAGATGTTCGGGATGACCGCGAAGCCCATGGCGATACCCACGACCAGGGCATTGCGCTGGTCGTAGGTTATCCCCAGGTCGTTGGTGATCCACAGGCGCATGTCACCGCCAAAGAACCAGTTCTCGAGGTGCGGGCTCATGGTCAGGGCGAACCAGCCGGTGAACAGGATGACCGGGATCAGGATCGCCGCTTCCCAGCCATCCGGGATACGCAGGCGGATCGACTCGGGCAGGCGGGTCCAGGCGAAGCCGGCCAGCAGGATACCGAGCGGCATCAGCAGGAACAGGCTGAACACGCCCGGCAGGTGGCCTTCCAGGTACGGGGCGAGGAACAGGCCGGCGAAGAAGCCGAGGATCACCGTCGGCATCGCTTCCATCAGTTCGATCACCGGCTTGACCTTGCGGCGCATGCCCGGGGCCATGAAGTAGGCGGTGTAGATGGCCGCGGCGATCGCCAGCGGGGCCGCCAGGATCATGGCGTAGAACGCAGCCTTGAGGGTACCGAAGGTCAGCGGCGACAGGCTCAGTTTGGGCTCGAAGTCGGTGTTCGAAGCGGTCGATTGCCAGACGTATTTCGGCTCGTCGTAGTTCTCGTACCAAACTTTGCCCCACAGCGCGCTGAAGGAAATTTCCGGATGCGGGTTGCGCAGGCTAAGTGGCAGCAGCTTGCCGCCTTCTTCGATGATGATGCGGTTGGCACGTGGCGACAGGGCCAGGATGCCAGGGCCTTCGGCGGCCGGCTCGACCAGCAGGGTACGGTGCGCGGTGCTGTGGAACACGCCCAGCTCGCCTGCGGCGTCGAGGGCGACGAAGCCCTTGCGGCGCTCTTCGGCGTCGATCTGTACGACCGCGGCCTTGCCCATCTGGAAGGTGCGGATCAGCTTGAAGCGCGATTCGCCATCCGGGTCACGGGCCATGAACCACTGGGCCAGGCCGCCCTTGGAATCACCGATGATCAGCGAGATGCCGCCGACCAGCTGGGCGGTGGCGGTAATTTCGGTGTCGGCGCTTTCAGACAGTTTGTAGCGGCCGTTGAGGCTCTTGTCGCGCAGGTTGAACACGTCCGCGGTGGCACGGCCGTTGATCACGTACAACCACTGCTGACGCGGGTCGATGAAGATGTTCTTCACCGTTTCGGTCATCTGCGGCAGTTCGATGCGGTTCTGCTCGGTCGTGACCTCTTCGGTCATCATGTTCTCGGTGCGGGTCAACTCGACCACCTGCAGGTGCGCGCCGGTGGAAGCAGCCAGCAGCAGGGTGTCGCCATTGACGTTTACGCTGACATGATCCAGCGCACGCCCCTGCTCGTCGAGCACGAACGGCTGCTCGCCGTACGGGTAGTCGATGCCGGGGGCGATGGTTTTCTTGTTGTCCGGGTAGGTGATCTTGTAGGTGTGGTGAAACACCAGCGCCTGGCCATTGGACAAGCCCAGCACCACCAGCGGGCTACCCGGCTGGTCGGCACTGATCGAAGTGACCTGGGTGCCTGCCGGCAGTGGCAGGTCGACACGCTTGAGCTCGTTACCGGTCTTGGTATCGAAGAACAGTGCCTGGCCCTTGTCCGAAACACGCATGCCCACCAGGTTCTGCTCTTCAAGCGCGATCATCAGCGGCTTGCCGGCATCCTGTTGCAGCCAGGTCGGCTCCAGGGCTTTCTTGCTGGTCAGCTCGGCGCCCTGGAACAGCGGCAGCACCACATAGGCCAGATAGAAGAAGATCAGGGTGATAGCCGCCAATACGGCAAGCCCGCCCACCAGTACATACCAGCGGGTCAGGCGGTCCTTTAGCGCGCGCATGCGGCGCTTGCGTTGCAACTCCGGCGTATTGAAATCAATCCGCACGGGCTGGGAGTTTTGGGTCATGTTGGAATTGGCCAGATCATTCATGCGCACACCCTAGCGGTCCCGTGTGACAAAAACATTACAAATTGGTGACGCACGAAAGCCCGCCGCACAGGAAACCTGGCTTCGGACTGAAATTTCGTGGAAGAGGCCGGGCGTCAGCGCCGGCCTCCCCCTCAGTTACTTACTTCTTTGCGACGTTACCTGCGTGGGACAGGCCCAGGTCAGCCAAGGTCTTGTCGACGACTTTGGCCGGCAGCGGAATGTAGCCATCCTTCACCACGACCTGCTGGCCAGCTTGCGACAGCACCAGCTTGACGAACTCGGCTTCCAGCGGGGCCAGAGGCTTGTTCGGCGCCTTGTTGACATAGACGTACAGGAAGCGCGACAGCGGGTAGGTGCCGTTCAGAGCGTTGGCTTCGTTGTCTTCAACGAACTCGCCGCCTTCCTTCTTGGCCAGGGCCACAGTCTTGACGCTGGCGGTCTTGTAGCCGATGCCCGAGTAGCCGATGCCGTTCAGCGAGGAGCTGATCGACTGCACGACCGAAGCCGAGCCAGGCTGTTCGTTGACGTTAGGCTTGAAGTCGCCTTTGCACAGGGCTTCTTCCTTGAAGTAGCCGTAGGTGCCCGATACCGAGTTACGGCCGAACAGCTGTACTGGCTTGTTGGCCAGGTCGCCGGTCACGCCCAGGTCACCCCAGGTCTTGACGTCGGCTTTGCCACCGCACAGGCGGGTGGAAGAGAAGATGGCGTCGACCTGGGCCATGGTCAGGCCTTTGATCGGGTTGTCCTTGTGCACGAACACAGCCAGGGCGTCTACGGCGACCGGGATGGCGGTCGGTTTGTAGCCGTACTTCTGCTCGAAGGCCTGCAGCTCGACGTCCTTCATCTTGCGGCTCATCGGGCCGAGGTTGGCGGTGCCTTCGGTCAGCGCGGGTGGCGCGGTGGAGGAGCCGGCAGCCTGGATCTGGATGTTTACGTTCGGATATTCCTTCTTGTAGGCCTCGGCCCACAGAGTCATCAGGTTGGCGAGGGTGTCCGAACCGACGCTGGAGAGGTTGCCCGAAACACCGGTGGTCTTGGTGTAGGTCGGGATCGCAGGATCGACAGCGGCTACCGCGTTGGCGGTTGCAACGCCAGCGGCGGCAAAGGTGAGGGCCGCCATCAAACGCTTCAGTTTCATGCCTTGCTCCTAGCAGGAATATTGGGGTGTTGGATGGAACGGGCCCAAGTATCTGCAGGCCGCATGAATACGATATGACTTGAATATGACAATTGGATGAAAGGCCATCATCAAAAGCAGGTCTGGCCTCTTCGCGGGCATGCCCGCTCCCCCCAAGGCGGTGTGGCCCCCTTGTGGGAGGGGGGGTCCTA
>NZ_JBKGFP010000007.1:0-128134 GCF_046557535.1 Pseudomonas sp. S1(2024) | reverse complement strand
CTTTCGGAGACCACGCCGGCTCCAGCGGAAGTGTGTGGACTTGGAGGGGGGCGGGCGTGCCCGCGAAGAGGCCAGTAGCCCTGGCGTAGATCAGCGCTTGTTGGCGAGCAGGTACAGACCCACGACCAGACCAACGGCACACAGCCCCGCCACATAGTAGGCCGGCGCCATCGGGCTCACTTTCAGCAGCGCAGTCACCACCATCGGTGTCAGCCCGCCAAAGATCGCGTAGGCCACGTTGTACGAGAACGACAGCCCGCTGAAGCGCACCACCGCCGGGAACGCCTTGACCATCACATAAGGCACCGCGCCAATCACGCCCACGCACAGGCCGGTCACTGCATACAGCGGGAACAGCAGCTCGGGCCGGGTCGGCAGGCTGTGGTAGAAGGTCCAGGAGGTTGCCAGCAGCAGCAGGCTGCCGATCACGAACACCCGGCCCGCGCCGAAGCGGTCGGCCAGGCTGCCAGCGCCGATGCAGCCGAAGCTGAGCAGCACGATGGCCAGGCTGTTGGCCTTGAGCGAGTCGGTTGGGCTGATGTGGTAGATGCTCTGCAGCAGCGCCGGAGTCATCAGGATGAGCACCACGATGGCGGCTGACAGCATCCAGGTCAGCAGCATCGACAGGATGATCGCGCCGCGATGGTCACGCAGCACCGCGCGCAACGGCAGCTCCTCGGCCAGCGCCTTGCGCTGCTGCATCTCGGCGAACACCGGGGTTTCGTGCAGCCAACGGCGCAGGTACACCGAGAACAGGCCGAATACACCGCCAAGCAGGAACGGGATACGCCAGGCGTAATCGGCCACTTCCTGTGCGCTGTAGACGCTGTTGATCAGGGTCGCCACCAGCGAGCCAAGCAGGATACCCGCGGTCAGCCCTGCGGTGAGGGTGCCGCAGGCGTAGCCGGTGTTGCGCTCTGGCACGTGCTCGGACACGAATACCCAGGCGCCCGGTACCTCCCCGCCAATGGCCGCCCCCTGGATCACGCGCATCAGCAGCAACAGGATCGGCGCCCACATGCCGATCTGTGCATAGGTGGGCAGCAGGCCCATGATCAGCGTTGGCAGGGCCATCATGAAGATGCTCAGGGTGAACATCTTCTTGCGCCCGAGCAGGTCACCGAAGTGGGCCATGATGATGCCGCCCAGCGGCCGCGCCAGGTAGCCGGCGGCGAAAATGCCAAAGGTTTGCATCAGGCGCAGCCATTCGGGCATGTCAGCCGGGAAGAACAGCTTGCCGACCACTGTGGCGAAGAACACGAAAATGATGAAGTCGTAGAACTCCAGCGCGCCGCCCAGGGCGGACAGTGAGAGGGTCTTGTAGTCACTGCGGGTCAGCGGCCGCGAAGGCTGCTCGATACTGCTCGGCACGGAGGTCATCGCTCATTGTTCTCTTTGTGGGCATGCAGGCCGCTTGGCATGCGGCTTCTGGATTGGGAGACAGGCGAAGATAGCAAATTGCTGAGCTGCGCCGAAAGCGATACAAAATCCCTACACATATTCATGAATGCGCGGTCGTCGCTGGCCGTTATGCTCTATATACTGGCACTTCGTAGGAAAAGGTTGCTCCTAACGTGGGATGTTGTGCGAAAACGCCGGTCATTACTGTCAGGCGGTTTCGCAGAGTTTCCCTACGGCCGCCCAGTGAAACGAAATCGGCGTAGTATGTTTCAAGCTGAATCGTTTACCCGGCCTTTGCGCCACACCAACGAAAAGCGTCACGGGTCAGAGGCCCCATCGCATGATTGAGCTCGAACAAGAAGATCCAATCCCGCAAGGCGACCTGGCCTTGCAGATCACCGCACTCCCGCGCGAAACCAACGGGTTTGGCGACATCTTCGGCGGCTGGCTGGTCGCCCAGATGGACCTGGCCGGCACCGCCATGGCCAGCCGTGTCGCCGGCGGCCGTGTGGCCACCGTGGCCATCGACCGCATGGCCTTTCTGGTCCCGGTCGCCGTCGGCGCGCAGCTATCGTTCTATACCCAGACCCTGGAAATCGGCCGCAGCTCGATCCAGATGATGGTCGAAGTGTGGAGCGACGACCCGCTGTCCAGCGAATGGCGCAAGGTCACCGAAGCAGTCTTCGTCTTCGTCGCCATCGACGGCAGTGGCCGCACCCGCTCCGTACCTCGTCGCTGAGCCACGCCGGCGGTAAACTCATTGCATGTGCCCGGGTCCAAGGCCCACTGGCAATCAATGAGATGAATGCAATGGCTACCTTCCAGGTCGTAACCGAGCAACATGGCGAACTCAACTGCTGGCGTATCAGCAGTGACCACGCCGAACTACTGATCGCCCAGCAGGGCGCGCAGATCCTCAGCTACCAGCGCGTTGGCCAGCCACCGCTGCTGTGGCTGAGCGACCAGGCCATCTTCCGTAAGGGCAAGTCGGTACGCGCCGGTGTGCCGGTGTGCTGGCCGTGGTTCGGCAACCTGCAGCGCAACCCCCAGGCCGTGCAGGCCATGTACCACGGCGAACAGGCACCCGCCCACGGCCTGGCGCGCGCGCGCGACTGGCAATTGCTGGGTATCGAGGAGGCGGGCGAAGGCCTGCGCATCGAATTCGAACTGCCGGAAGCGCAGGGTGACCTGCCTGGCTGGCCTCATGACGTCGAGCTGAAGCTGGTAGTGGAGCTGGGCGAGGACCTGCAGCTGAACCTGACCAGCCGCAACATGGGCAATACCCCCGTGACCATCAGCCAGGCCCTGCACAGCTACTTCGCGGTCAGTGACGTTCGCCAGGCGCGGGTCGAAGGGGTGGAGGGGCTGAGCTATATCGAGACCCTGGCTGACTGGGAGCAGTGCCAGCAGAAGGGGCCGCTGGCGTTTGCCGGGGAGACTGACCGGATCTACCTGGCGACCCCGCAAACCCTGAGCATCGTCGACCCGCACTGGAAGCGGCGCATTACCTTGACCAGCAGTGGGTCGCGCTCGGCGGTGATCTGGAACCCTTGGACTGAACGGGCCAGGGAACTGCCAGACATGGCCGACGATGGGTGGCAGCGGATGCTGTGCATCGAGACGGCGAATGTGTGGGATGACTTGGTGGAATTGAAGCCTGGGGGCAGCAGCTCGCTGGGGGTCAGGATTGGCTGTGAAATGATCTGAGTCTTGCAGTGCCTATGCGGGCCTCTTCGCGGGCTTGACCGCGAAGAGGCCAGTGCAGGCGATCAGAGGTCTGCGTCCTCCACCACCCTCACCTTCCCGGCATCCAGCGCATAGGCCGCATCGGCCAGGTCATTGCTGACCTTCTCCACCTTCAGCTTGCCGCTGACCCACAGCGGTGTGTAGATATCATCGATCTTCAGACCCTTCGGATAGCGCACCAGCACCAGCTGGTTCGGCGGTGGCGGCGGAACATGGATGCACGCGCCCGGGTACGGCACCAGGAAGAACAGCGTGCTGTTGCCCTTGGCGTCGCTCTCCAGCGGCACCGGGTAGCCCCCAAGGCGAATATCCTTGCCATTCATGGCCGCCACCGTCTTGGTCGAGTACATCACCGCCGGCAGGCCTTTGCTCTGCTTCAGGCCGCCCTTGTCGGTAAAGGTACCCATCGCTTCCGGCGAGTTGTGGTCGATTTCGGGCATTTGCTCGAGCGCCTGCTGGTCAGACTCGGGCATCAGCTCCAGCCAGTCGGTTTCAGGCAGTTCGGCATGGGCCAGGGCGCTGGCCAGCAACAGTGGGGCGAGGAAAAAGGCACGCATGAAAATGCTCGGCAACTCCAATGAATTGCCGGGCATTCTAACCACTAATCAGCGCTTCTTGATGAATCCGTAAATCACCAGAAGGATCACGGCACCGACCAGCGCGCCAAGGAATCCCGCAGCCTGCCCGGCCTGATAGATGCCCAGTGCCTGGCCGCCGTAGGTGGCCAGCAGGGAGCCGGCAATCCCCAGCAAGATGGTCATGATCCAGCCCATGCTGTCGTCGCCCGGCTTGATGAAGCGGGCCAGCAGGCCAACGATGAGGCCGATGAAGATGGTTCCAATGATACCCATGGCAATCCCTCTGCAGTGAAGATGGAACAAGCCAAAGCCTAGACAGCGCTTTGGCTCGTTGCCATTTCAGAGGGCAAGCCGCTGGTAGAAGTTCGATCAGTTGCCGATCAGGGCTTCTACTTCGGCAATCTTGCGCTCGAGGGTGGCCATGTCGTGGCAGCGCAGGGTGGCGTGGCCAACCTTGCGACCGGCCTTGAACGCCTTGCCATAGTGATGCAGGTGGCAGTCACCGATGGCAACTACCTTTTCCACCGCCGGCACTTCACCGATGAAGTTGAGCATCGCGCTCTCGCCGACCTTGGCGGTCGAGCCCAGCGGCAGGCCAGCGACGGCGCGCAGGTGGTTCTCGAACTGGCTGCATTCGGCGCCTTCGATGGTCCAGTGCCCTGAGTTGTGCACGCGCGGGGCAATTTCGTTGGCCTTCAGGCCACCGTCCACTTCGAAGAACTCGAAGGCCATGACGCCTACGTAATCCAGCTTTTGCAGCACACGGCCGACGTAGTCTTCGGCCAGGGCCTGCAGCGGGTGCGCCTGGCTGGCGACCGACAGGCGCAGGATGCCGCTTTCGTGGGTGTTGTGCACCAGAGGGTAGAAGCGGGTTTCGCCATCACGGGCACGCACGGCCACCAGCGACACTTCGCCGGTGAACGGCACAAAGCCTTCCAGCAGGCAAGGTACGCTGCCCAGCTCGGCAAAGGTACCGACCACGTCCTCAGGCGTGCGCAGCACCTTCTGGCCCTTGCCGTCGTAACCCAGGGTGCGGGTTTTCAGCACGGCCGGCAGGCCGATGCTGGCCACCGCGGCGTCCAGGTCGGCCTGCGAGAGGATGTCGGCGAAGGCTGGGGTAGGGATACCCAGGTCGCGGAACATGCTCTTTTCGAACAGGCGGTCACGGGCGATGCGCAGCGCTTCGGCGCTGGGGTACACCGGCACGAACTGCGAGAGGAAGGCCACGGTCTCGGCCGGGACGCTTTCGAACTCGAAGGTGACCAGGTCGACTTCGTCGGCCAGCTGGCGCAGGTGGTCCTGGTCGCCGTAGTCGGCACGCAGGTGCTCGCCCAGCGGCGCAGCGCAGGCGTCCGGCGCCGGGTCGAGGAAGGCGAAGTTCATGCCCAGCGGGGTACCCGCCAGGGCCAGCATGCGGCCCAGCTGGCCGCCACCGATTACACCGATCTTCATGGGTTGAGCCTCAAGCCTGGCGCGGGTCTGGGTTGTCCAGCACGGTGTCGGTCTGTTCCGTGCGGAACTGCTTGAGCGCCGCGTGGTACTGCGGGTACTTGGCGCCGAGGATGCTGGCCGACAGCAGCGCCGCGTTGACCGCACCGGCACGACCGATGGCCAGGGTGGCAACCGGCACGCCGGCTGGCATCTGCACGATCGACAGCAGCGAATCGACACCCGACAGCATCGACGATTGCACGGGCACACCCAGCACCGGCAGGTGGGTCTTGGCGGCGCACATGCCTGGCAGGTGGGCAGCGCCACCGGCACCGGCGATGATCACCTCGATGCCACGACCCTCAGCCTCCTCGGCATACTGGAACAGCAGATCCGGGGTACGGTGGGCGGAAACCACCTTCACCTCGTAGGGAATGCCGAGTTTTTCCAGCATATCGGCGGTGTGGCTAAGGGTGGACCAATCGGACTTGGAGCCCATGATCACGCCAACCAGTGCACTCATCGTCGAGCCTCTCCTGCAAGCGCCTTCTGGCGCGCTAAAAGCAACAAGCCACGCAGGTGGGCCGGCGTGGCTTGTCATACGGATTCTAAATCGACCAGGTCGGCCGAAGGCGCGGGATTGTAGCGTATTTCAAGGCCCTGCGCCCACCCCCGCAAGCACATGTCGGATCAAAGGGCAAGCTGTCTCGCAGGACAACTTTTTCCTGCCGCCTCTGGGTCGACGAATACCAGACGCTTGTATCCCCGATCTCGAAAATTCAGGTACGTACATATGAGTGTTTCACGCCTCTTCGCGCTTTCGTGTGGCCTGGTACTCAGCTTGCAACTGCCAGCTGCTTCTGCTGCCCGCTCGCTTACCGTCACCGTCTATGTTCACGACGACCTTGCCGACATGAGCAATGAGCAATTGAACAAGGACTTCTTTCAGCATTGGCTGGACGAGATGCGCAGTTTCAGCCAACAGTCCATCGAGGTCATATTTCAACGCGAGGTAGAACACATTACCGATATTGCTTATGCAGGAATGCCGTCCGCTCAACTACTCGAGGCCTTCACCCGGCAACTGCATGAACAACAGCGCCACCCATCCTTTTCCTTTATGGATAAACAACTGCTGCTGACGCGCAACAGCTATGATCACAGCGGCCTGAACTACAACGCCGGCCTTGCCTATCAGAAGCAAAACACGGCTATAGCATCGGTAGGTGCATACGGTGCTCCAGCCCATGAAATCGGTCATTTGCTAGGCGCCACGCACGAAGATGCCGAACTGAAATTCAATGGCTGGGTGTGTGAAACGTACACCCACCCCCGTGTACCGGCCCGATCCAATTGCTACCGCTACAGCGACAAGAATCGCGCGAATATCGCGGACTACTTGAAATACAACTCAAACTGAAGCCTCACCTTGTGCGCCTGACGACTCAAGCTTGCGCCACAACAAGCGGACGTTGGCCTTGCGCACCAGTGCGCAGCGGTACAGACGAATTTCCAGTGGCACATGCCACTGGCTGCCGCCGCAGATCGCCAGTTCGCCCCGCTCCAGTTCGCCACGCATCGACAGGCGCGGCACCCAGGCGATGCCCATGCCCTCCAACGCCATGCTCTTGAGGCTGTCGGCCATGGCGGTTTCGTAGACGGTGGTATAGCGCAGGTTTCGCTGGCGCAGCAGCAAATTGACCGACCGACCGAGGAAAGCGCCGGCGGTATACGCCAGCAGCGGCACACTGCCCTCGCCTTCCAGGTCGAACAACGGCTTGCCGTCAGCATCCACGGCGCACACCGGCAACATTTCAGTGGTGCCCATGTGCAGCGACGGGAAGATTTCGGCATCCATCTGCAAGGCGGCATCCGGGTCATAGAAGGCCAGCATCAGGTCGCAGCCACCTTCACGCAATGCATGCACGGCATCTCCGACGTTGGTCGCAACCAGGCGGGTGGCGATGTTCAAACCATCGTTGCGCAACTGGGCCACCCAACGCGGGAAAAAGCCCGACGCCAGCGAGTGTGCAGCGGCCACCTGTACCACTTCACCCTGCCCGCCCTCCAGGTGATGCAAATGGCGGAGAATTTCGCTCAATTGGTCGACAACAGTACGCGCGGTGACGAGAAACAGCTGCCCGGCCTCGGTCAGTTCGATCGGCGTGCGGGAACGATTCACCAATTGCAGGCCCAAAGCTGCTTCCAGACTGCGTATACGCCGGCTGAAGGCAGGTTGGGTAACGAAACGCCGCTCTGCAGCCTGGGAAAAACTGCGGGTCGCAGCCAGCGCGCTGAAGTCTTCCAGCCATTTGCTTTCAAGGTTCACGAAGCACATCTCCTGGCGTGCACCAAAATGGAACACGCTCGAATATCAATTGGCGTCACATGAAACACTATGCCGTTTGTGCATAGGTTAGCGTGCAACAGCATTGGCCGCAAAATCACCTTCAGGCCTAGGATTGGCGCCATTCCGGCATGTGCCGGGTCAAAATCGAGATGATATACATCATGTCCTCCGCTGCATCGTTCCGCGTCGAAAAAGATTTGTTGGGTACCCTTGAAGTTCCTGCAGATGCCTACTACGGCATCCAGACCCTGCGCGCTGCCAACAACTTCCACCTCTCCGGTGTTCCGCTGTCGCACTATCCGAAGCTGGTCGTGGCCCTGGCCATGGTCAAGCAGGCTGCTGCTGACGCCAACCGTGAGCTGGGCCACCTGAGCGATGCCAAGCACGCTGCCATCACCGCAGCCTGCGCCCGCCTGATCAAAGGCGATTACCACGACCAGTTCGTGGTGGACATGATCCAGGGCGGTGCTGGTACTTCTACCAACATGAACGCCAACGAAGTGATCGCCAACGTTGCGCTGGAGGCCATGGGCCACCAGAAGGGTGAGTACCAGTACCTGCACCCGAACAACGACGTGAACATGGCGCAGTCGACCAACGACGCCTACCCGACGGCTATCCGCCTGGGCCTGCTGCTGGGCCACGACGCGCTGCTGGCCAGCCTCGACAGCCTGATCCAGGCCTTCGCTGCCAAGGGTAAAGAGTTCGACCACGTACTGAAGATGGGCCGTACCCAGCTGCAGGACGCCGTACCGATGACCCTGGGCCAGGAATTCCGTGCCTTCGCCACCACCATGACCGAAGACCTGCAGCGCCTGCGCTCGCTGGCCCCGGAACTGCTGACCGAAATCAACCTGGGCGGTACCGCCATCGGTACCGGCATCAACGCCGACCCTGGCTACCAGGCCCTGGCCGTACAGCGCCTGGCTGCCATCAGCGGCCAACCGCTGGTACCGGCTGCCGACCTGATCGAAGCCACCTCCGACATGGGCGCCTTCGTACTGTTCTCCGGCATGCTCAAGCGTACTGCAGTCAAGCTGTCGAAGATTTGCAACGACCTGCGCCTGCTGTCCAGCGGCCCACGCACCGGCATCAACGAAATCAACCTGCCAGCGCGTCAGCCAGGCAGTTCGATCATGCCAGGCAAGGTCAACCCGGTTATCCCGGAAGCCGTCAACCAGGTGGCCTTCGCCATCATGGGCAACGACCTGGCCCTGACCGTCGCCGCCGAAGGTGGCCAGCTGCAGCTGAACGTGATGGAGCCGCTGATCGCCTACAAGATCTTCGACTCGATCCGCCTGCTGCAACGTGCCATGGACATGCTGCGCGAGCACTGCATCGTCGGTATCACCGCCAACGAACAGCGCTGCCGTGAACTGGTCGAGCACTCGATCGGCCTGGTCACCGCACTGAACCCGTACATCGGCTACGAAAACGCCACCCGTATCGCCCGCGTTGCCCTGGAAACCGGCCGCGGCGTACTGGAACTGGTGCGTGAAGAGAAGCTGCTGGACGACGCGATGCTCGACGACATCCTGCGTCCGGAAAACATGATCGCTCCCCGCCTGGTTCCGCTGAAGGCGTAACCAGGCCGCTGTAAACAGTCTCACCAGGTCGAGGGACTAGACACCTCTCAACCTTTCCAAGGCCCGAGCCTATGCTTCGGGCCTTTTTTTTGCCTGAAGGATTTTGGGGCTGCTTTGCAGCCCATCGCGACACAAGGCCGCTCCTACAAGAGCCCTGCGAACACCGGCCAATGTGAGAGCGGCCTTGTGTCGCGATAGGGCCGCAGAGCGCCCCCCCGAACATCGGCACACAACTTGCTCCATAATGCGTCCCAGGCCAACGGGATTACCCAGCATGCTGCACAGCCACCTGACCACCCTCAACGCGGTTTCGCTGATCCTCAACGTCTTCCAGGCAGACGGTTGCGAGGCGTCGGCGCTGCTGGCCGGCAGCGGCATCGGCCCGGCAGACCTGGGCCATGCCGATGCGCGTATCACCACCCAGCAGGAACTGCAGGTGTGCGCCAACGCCGTTGCCCGACGCGAAGATATAGGCCTGGAGCTGGGCCAGCGCATGCATGTGTCGTGCTACGGCATGCTCGGTTACGCCCTGCTCTCCAGTGCCACTTTGGGTGACGCCTTGCGCCTGGCGCTGCAGTATCCGGCACTGCTGGGAACAGTCTTCAAGCTGCGTTTGCTCGACGACGGCCAGCGCGTCTGGTTCAGCGCCAGCGACTACCACGACAGCCCGACGCTGACCGCCTTCAACGCCGAGTTCTGCCTGGTGTCGCTTAAGGTCATCTGCGACGACCTGCTCGGCCGCCCGCTGCCCCTGCTGGCAGCCCGTTTCGAACACCCACGGCCCGGTTACCACGCACTCTATGCCGGGGCATTCCAGTGCCCGGTCGGTTTCGACGCCGAGGACAATGCCTTTGCCTTCGAACGGCGCTGGCTGGACACGCCACTGCCGCTGGCCGACCCGATTACCCACAAGGCCATGAGCGAACGCTGCCGACGCCTGAACCTGGAATTCACCGGCCGCCAGGCCTGGCTGGGGCGGATTCGCCAACTGCTGGCGCAGCAACTGGATGCAGCGCCCGGGCTGGAAGGGCTGGCGCGGCAGATGAACTGCTCATCGCGCACCCTGCGCCGGCATTTGCAGGCGTTGGGCAGCAGTTATCAACAGCTGCTGGATGAACTGAGGTTCGAGCGGGCCAAGCAGTTGCTGGCTGATGAGCAGATGCCGATCTATCGGATTGCCGAGTGCCTGGGGTTCAGCGAGACCGCCAGTTTTCGGCATGCCTTCCAGCGTTGGAGTGGCGTCGCGCCCAGTCACTTCCGCGGTTGAGCTGTACCGGCCTCTTCGCGGGCTTGCCCGCTCCCACAGGATCTGCACAACTCCCCAGTGTTGTGGGATACCTGTGGGAGCGGGCGCGCCCGCGAAGAGGCCGGTACAGGAAAAGCGGGCCAAAGAGCTTGGCCATATCGATCCCCTTTTGGCCACTTGCGTCGTTCTCCCCCACTGGCCCGCCCATGAGAATGGGCCCACGCCAGTACCCACCGGAGAACAACAATGCTGACGATCTATTCCGATGACCACCGCCTGCACCACGGCCGCTGCGAGCTGATCGACGGCAAGCTGATGCCCTGTTTCGAAATGCCGTCACGCGCCGACCATGTGCTTGATCAGGTGAAAAAGCGCAACCTTGGCGACATCCAGAGCCCCACCGACTATGGCCGTGCACCGTTGCTGCGTATCCACAGTGCCGACTACCTGGACTTCTTCGAAGGCGCCTGGGCGCGCTGGGCCGCACTGGGCCAGGAAGGCGACTTGCTGCCGTTCACCTGGCCCGCACGCACCCTGCGCCAGGTAAAACCCACCGGCCTGCACGGTGAGCTGGGCTACTACAGCTTCGATGCCGGCGCACCGATCACCGCCGGTACCTGGCAGGCCGCCTACAGCGCCGCCCAGGTCGCCCTCACCGCCCAGGCGGCGATCCAGCAAGGCGCCCATTCCGCCTTCGCCCTGTGCCGCCCGCCAGGGCACCATGCCGCCGGCGAAGTCATGGGCGGCTATTGCTACCTGAACAACGCCGCCATCGCCGCCCAGGCCTTCCTCGATCAGGGCCGGCGCAAGGTCGCCATCCTCGACGTCGACTACCACCACGGCAACGGCACCCAGGACATCTTCTACAACCGCAACGATGTGTTCTTCGCCTCGATCCATGGCGACCCGCGCGACGAGTTCCCGTTCTTCCTCGGCCATGCCGATGAAACCGGCGAGGGTGCCGGTGAAGGCTGCAACATCAACTACCCACTGCCGGCCGGCAGCGACTGGGCCGCCTGGAGCAACGCGCTGGAGGACGCCTGCCAGCGCATCGCCGCCTATGACGCCGATGTGCTGGTGATCTCGCTGGGCGTGGATACCTTCAAGGACGACCCGATCTCGCAGTTCAAGCTGGACAGCCCGGACTACCTGGAAATGGGCAAGCGCATCGCCCAGCTCGGCAAGCCGACCCTGTTCGTGATGGAAGGCGGCTACGCTGTGGAAGAAATCGGTATCAACGCGGTCAATGTGCTGGAAGGCTTCCAGCACGCCCAGCCAGGAGCCCGATAATGGTTCGACTCAAGCGTCTGCTCGCCCCGTTCATCGCCGCTACCCTGTTCGCCGGTGCCCTGCACGCCCAGGCCGAACAGCGCACCCTGCGGGTGTACAACTGGTTCGACTACATCACGCCACAAACCCTCACCGAGTTCCAGAAAGACAGCGGGGTGAAGCTGGTCTACGACATCTTCGACACCAACGAGGCGCTGGAAGCCAAGCTGCTGACCGGCAACTCCGGGTATGACGTGGTAGTGCCGTCCAACGTGTTCCTCGCCAAGCAGATCGAAGCGGGAGTGTTCCAGCCACTGGACCGCAGCAAGCTGCCGAACTGGCAACACCTGGACCCGGCGCTGATGAAGCTGATCGAGGCCAACGACCCCGGCAACAAATTTGCCGTGCCTTACATGTACGGCACCGTGCTGATCGGCTTCAACCCGGCCAAGGTCAAGGCTGCGCTCGGCGACAACGCCCCGGTGGACAGCTGGGACCTTATCTTCAAGGAAGAGAACATCGCCAAGCTCAAGCAGTGCGGCGTGGCCCTGCTCGACTCGCCGTCGGAGATCATGCCGCTGGCGTTGCAGTACCTGGGCTTGCCACCGAACAGCGACAAACCGGCTGATTACAAGAAAGCCGAAGCGCTGATGCTGAAGATCCGCCCGCACATCACCTACTTCCATTCCTCGAAATACATGGCCGACATCGCCAACGGCGATATCTGCGTGGCAGTGGGCTACAGCGGCAGCTTCTCGCAGGCAGCCAACCGCGCCCGCGAGGCGAAGAATGGCGTGGTGGTGGACATGCGCCTGCCCAAGGAAGGTGCACCGATCTGGTTCGACATGCTGGCGATTCCGAAGAATGCGACCAACCCGGAAGATGCCCACGCGTTCATCAACTACTTACTGCGGCCTGAGGTAATTGCGCCTATCAGCGACTTTGTCGGGTACCCGAACCCGAACAAGGATGCGACCGACAAGGTCGACCCGGCGATTCGCAACAACCCCAACCTGTATCCGACAGCGGAGGCGATGGCCAAGCTGTATACCCTCAAGCCCTTGGCGCGGGATGCCGAGCGGGCTCGGACCAGGGCCTGGACGCGGATCAAGTCCGGCACCTGATTTAGAGCCGGGGGCTGCTTTGCAACCCAATCGCCGGCAAGCCAGCTCCCACAGGTACTGCATCTGCCTCGAAAGCAGTGGAGGTCCTGTGGGAGCTGGCTTGCCGGCGATTGGGCCGCCCAGCGGCCCTATTCACTTCCTCCAGGCCTTGCGCAAGCGCATCAAAGCCTCGGCAATCTCCCCCTCCGGCACCGCTGCAAACCCCAGAACCAGCCCTGCGCGCTTATCCACAGGCTGCTCGCTGTCCGCCAGCCAGAAATTGCTCAGCGGCGTCACCTCCACCCCCACCGCTTCAGCCTTGGCCACCAGCTCCTGCTCCCGCGCAAAGTTATCCACATCGACCTTCACATGCAGCCCGGCCGCCACCTCCGGCATGCCGCCCAAACCCGGAATATCCACAGGCCAGCCAGCCTTCAGCACATTGCGCCGGCTCAACGCTGCCTTGCGCATGCGCCGGATATGCCGCTGGAAGTGCCCCCTGGCCATGAACTCAGCCATAACGCACTGGCTACTGACCTCCGAATGCCGCACCGCCAGCGCCCTGCCCTGGCTGAACGCCTGCGCCAGTTGCGGCGGCAGTACCAGGTAGCCCAGGCGCAACGCTGGAAAGGCGATCTTGCCGAAGGTACCGACGTACAGTACCCGCCCATGCCGGTCGAGCGCCGCAAGCGGGGCCAAGGGCGCACCGCTGTAGCGATACTCGCCGTCGTAGTCGTCTTCGATGATCCAGCCTTCGCTGCGCTCGGCCCAGGCCAGCAGTTCCAGGCGTCGCGCCAGGCTCATGGTCACCCCGGTCGGGTACTGGTGGGCTGGCGTGACATAGGCCAGCCGGCAATCCGTCAGTTGCCCAAGCCGGCGACAGTCCATGCCGTCCTCGTCCACCGGCACGCCACATAACCTGCCACCGGCCAGCGCAAAGGCATGCCCGGCTGCGCGGTAACCCGGGTTTTCCACAGCCACACCGTCGCCCGGCTGCAACAGCAACTGTGCACAAAGGCTGATGGCCTGCTGTGCACCACTGGTGATCACAATTTGTTCAGCGGTACAACTCAGCCCACGCGAGCGACGCAGGTAGGCCGCGATCAGTTCGCGCAACAGCGGCTCACCTGCCGGGTCACCATAACCCAACTGCGCCGGAGCCGGGTTGCGCCAGAAACCCGCCTGCAGCTTGGCCCAGACGTCGAACGGGAACAGGTCGAACGCCGGAATACCGACGCGAAAAGCCCGCGGTGCATCGCTTATTGGGGGCGGCAGATGGTTACTTTTCAGGCGCTGCAAAGGCTCGCTGGAACAGCGTTTGCTGGATAAATCCTCAGTATTTTCTGAAAGGGATGTGGATAAGTCTGTTGATAACCCACGGGATAACCCTGTGGATACTTTTGTGGATAGTTTTGCACTGGAGAGCTTCGGTAACTGGCTCACATAGGTGCCGTCGCCTACCCGGCTTTCGATGTAGCCCTCGGCATATAGCTGGTCATAGGCCCGCACCACACTGTTGCGTGACAGCGCCAGCATAGCGGCCAGATCACGAGTGGCCGGTAGCCGTGTGCCACTGCTCAGGCGCCCGTCCAGCACCCGCGCACGTAGCGCCTGGTACAGCTGCTGGCTGAGCCCGCGGCGGCGATCGAGGTCGATCCCGGCAGGGTCGAAAGGCAACACGAGGGGGCGCTCGTTCATGGCATTGGACCTATAAAAACAGCTGTTAATGGCTCTTACTATGAACCAATAGCCTGCCTAGGATGGAGCCATCGCACAAGGAAACCGAGCATGTACAACAGCAAACCCCATCAGGAACACGACCTCGGGCGCCTGCACCAGCACATGCTCGACACCCGTCTGGCCATCCTGGTCAGCCAGGGCGAACAAGGCCTGCTGGCCACGCACCTGCCAGTGCTGGTCGATATTGCCGAAGGCGAATTCGGCACCGTCTATGCCCACCTGGCGCGGGCCAACCCCCAATGGCACGACCTGAGGCAAGGCGGCGAAGCCCTGCTGGTGTTCCCCGGCGCCGATGCCTATGTCAGCCCCGGTTACTACCCGAGCAAGGCCGACAACCCCAAGGTGGTGCCAACCTGGAACTACTTGGCCGTGCACGCCTATGGCCCAGCCGAAGTGATCCACGAAGCCGAACCCTTGCTGGCCATTGTCAGCCGACTGACCGAGCGCCACGAACAAGGCCGCGGCGAACCGTGGAAAGTCACCGACGCCCCGCGTGATTACCTCGATGGCATGCTCCGCGCCATCGTCGGTGTTCGCTTGCCCATCACCCGCCTGCAAGGCGCGCGCAAGCTAAGCCAGAACCGCTCTGAGCAAGACATTGCCGGCGTGCGTAAAGGCCTTAGCACCAGCCCTGATTACCTGGATAACCAACTCGCGGCGCATATGCGCCAACTCTGAAGGAATAGCCCATGTCCAGCGTTACCCTGCGTCCTGTCACCACCCAAGACCATGCTGCCTGGCTCGCCCTGTGGCAGGCCTACTTGCACTTCTATGAATCCGAATTGGCCGATGAGGTCAGCCTCAGCACCTGGCAACGCCTGCTCGACCCAAACGAACCGACCCATTCAGCCTTGGCCTGGGTCGATGGCAAGGCGGTGGGCATGGTCAACTTCATCTACCATCGTTCCAACTGGAGCATTGGCAACGCCTGCTACCTGCAGGACCTGTACGTGGACAGCGGGCAGCGCGGCCTGGGCATCGGCCGCCAGCTGATCGAGCACGTCTACGCCCAAGCCAAGACCGACAACTGCATCAAGGTGTACTGGGTGACCCATGAGACCAACGCCACCGCCATCAGCCTGTACCAACAGGTTGCCGAGCGCTCGGGCTTCATCCAATTCCGCAAAGAGTTCTAAGGCCGAACATGACCGACGCATTGAACTGGAAACCCGCCGCAGTCCCACAGGCCGAGCCTATCGACGGCCGTTTCATCCGCCTCGAAAAGCTTGACCCAGCGCGACATGGCGACGACCTCTGGGAGGTGTTGCAAGGCCCGGCTGCCGATCCGGTACTGTGGGACTACTTACCCTATGGCCCATTTGCCGAGCGTGCCGCCTTCGACTGTTGGCTGGAAGGCAACGCCGCCGGCCGCGACCCGCTGTTCTACACCGTCATCGACCGCACCAGCGGCCAGGCCCAGGGCATCCTGAGCCTGATGTCGATCGTGCCCGACCACGGCCGCATCGAAATCGGCCACATCGCCTTCGGCGCTGCCATGCAGCGTACGCCCAAGGGCACCGAGGCGGTGTATTTGCTGGGCAAGCTGGGCTTCGAGCTGGGCAACCGCCGGCTGGAGTGGAAGTGCAACAACGCCAACGCCCGCTCCAGGCGCGCGGCGGAGCGGTTTGGCTTTGTGTTCGAGGGGGTTTTCCGCAAGCACCTGGTGGTGAAGGATCACAATCGGGATACGGCGTGGTACTCGATAACCGATGATGAGTGGCCGACGGTGGCTGCCGGGTTCGAGCGGTGGTTGAGCGAGGAAAACCAGAAGCCCGAGGGGCAGGTGCAGACCTTGGAGGCATGCCGCCAAGGTTGAGAATTGCACTGGGCCAACCGGCCTCTTCGCGGGCTTGCCCGCTCCCACAGGTTTTCCACAAGTCTTGAGACTGGTGGTGTACCTGTGGGAGCGGGCAAGCCCGCGAAGAGGCCGGCAAGCCCAACACAGACCTGATGTTGGGCGCGCTCAGATCACCTTCCGCTGACGCCTGACAACCCCCATTTGCAAACCAAAAGGACGAAACACGGCATTCATTGATTTGAGTGTCGGGTTTCCTTCCCCTTGCTCGATCTGAATAAGCGTGCGCAGTGAAATCTTGCACATCCTGGCAAACTGAGCCTGTTGCAGATTGGCCACCGTGACCCGCAAATGCCTCACTCCAGCACCGAGTTCCCAAGTGCCATCGGCGATGCCTCGTTGAACATCGTCGATTACCTGGGCACGTTGTTCGGGCGTAAGCGTCATAGCAATTTCCACTCTTTCATTCGTTGCTCAAGCAGCCTCAAGTGGACCGCTGGATGATTCATGACGGCATCAGGCAAGCCCGCAGCACTGAGCAGATCAGGTAAAGCCAACAGGCGTGCGGCATCCTGCCGTAACCGGTCAAAGGCCAGCTGCGGGTCGATCAGATCGGCAAGGCTGGTGCATGCTGCCCACCAGTCGATGTCGCCAGCACGCTCTATGTCCGCCGCCCATTTGGTAGTCCGTGTAATACCTTCCGCGTCCAGCACCATCGGCGCCAGATCATAAATGGGCGCCAACCTGACGGAGTTGGCCCCACGGATGACCGCCATGTTCCGCCCATGATTGTCGGCATTACCCACAACCTTGTTGATAAGGTCGCGGCGCAGGTAGTCGGCAATCAGGTCATAGATCTGTTGGTCTTGCCCGGCTTGTGTCCAAAGCGCCGCCAGGTTCCTCAGCACTTCCCCATGGTCCATCCGGCTACCGGGCTGGGTGATGCCTGACAACGAGTAGATGGACTCGACCGCTAGCCGTTGCACACCGTGCGGGCTGATCTCGCGGTCAAAGCGGCGCATCCACAGGCTGGGCTTTGTACCCTCCTCCAACGCCATGTCGTTCGTCGCCACAGTCTCCACGCCCAAGGCTTGCAATGCGCGGTAGTACAGATATTCAGCCCGCAAGATATCCTGGTCGTTGTTCAGGGCCTGATTGCGGGCGAACTTGATGAACCAGTGCCGGCAGGCTTGCCCATCATCGAGTGCAGCATCGGGATAGAGAAGACCGTCATGGTCCTCCGTCATCAGTAGCTTGGGTGCCTCACCGCCCGCGCCCGTAGCCCCACCGATGGCAGCACCTTGCTCGTAGGCGTACTCAAGAAAACGTTGATCGCGAGAGATCACATCCTGCCTGGCAAAGCCCATTGGCTCACGTGTGTCCAGATAGTTCATGGATTCCTTGATGCGCATGTTTCCTACTGGCGCCGGTGTACTCCTTGCCAAAAGAAACATGTCATCACTGACACCGTCGGGCTTTGCCTGGCCGATGTGCGCCATGAGGAAGCGCTTGGCCGCACCGGATGGCGCAATGTCATGAACGAACGCAGGGGCAGCAGGGAGCATGAAGCTGTCGAAGTCTACCGGTAGCCGGGCACTGACCGCCTTGGCGGCAAAGCTCTGGTAGGCATCAAGGTTGTCTCTGACATAGGACGCTTCATAGGCGACGGCGCACGGCCCATGAAAGCCTTGTTCTGGCCGCAAGAACGTCAACGTCATAGCGTCCTGCCAAATGCCGTCTGCAAAGACCTGAAGGGTTAGCGGGTACATGTGTGACCTGCTGCAGCTGTTAAGACAATCTGCAATATAGTGCATTAACCTTTTCAGTAAGCACATAGAGTATGCACTTTACTGCACATACATTATACCAACCCCAGGCCTGAATGCATTTTAATGCATAAAAAAAGGGGAGCATCCGCTCCCCAGAGGTAAACCGCTTGTAGATTAGGGCTTATCTCAGCCCTCGATCTCGATCAGGATCTCGCCCGGTGTCACGCGGTCGCCCTTGGCCACGTGGATGGCCACGACCTTGCCAGCGATACCCGCCTGCACTTCGGTCTCCATCTTCATGGCTTCGGTGATCAGCACGGCCTGGCCGGTCTTGACCATGTCGCCTTCCTTGACCAGCACATCGACGATGTTGCCTGGCATGGTGGTGCTGACGTGGCCCGGGGCGCTGGCCTGCTTGCGCTTGCTGCTGCCGCCACCGACGAATTCGTTGAGCGGCTCGAACACCACTTCTTCCGGCATGCCGTCGATCGACAGGTAGAAGTGGCGCTTGCCTTCGGCCTTCACGCCCACACCGGTGATGTCGACGCGGTAGGTTTCGCCGTGCACGTCGATGACGAACTCGGTCGGTACGCCTTCACCGCTATGGGACGCCACTGCGCCCGCTTCTGGAATTGGCAACAGGACTTCAGGGGTCAGGGTGCCGGCTTCGCGTTCTTCGAGGAACTTGCGGCCAATGTCCGGGAACATGGCGAAAGTCAGCACGTCTTCTTCGCAACGGGCCAGGGCGCCGATATCGGCACGCAGCTTGGCCATTTCCGGCTTCAGCAGGTCGGCCGGGCGCACGTCGATCACTTCTTCGCTGCCGATCGCCTGACGGCGCAGCTGCTCGTTGACCACGCCCGGAGCCTTGCCGTAACCGCCTTGCAGGTACAGCTTCACCTCGTTGGTGATGGTCTTGTAGCGCTCGCCGGCCAGCACGTTGAAGAACGCCTGGGTACCGACGATCTGCGAGGTCGGGGTTACCAGCGGTGGGAAGCCGAGGTCTTCACGCACGCGCGGGATCTCAGCCAGCACTTCGTTCATGCGGTTGAGGGCGCCCTGCTCCTTGAGCTGGTTGGCCAGGTTGGAAATCATGCCGCCCGGTACCTGGTTGACCTGCACGCGAGTGTCCACGGCGGTGAACTCGCTTTCGAACTGGTGGTACTTCTTGCGTACGGCATAGAAGTACAGGCCGATTTCCTGCAGCAGCTCCAGGTCCAGGCCAGTGTCGAATTCGCTGCCCTTGAGCGCGGCAACCATCGACTCGGTACCTGGGTGGCTGGTGCCCCAGGCGAAGCTGGAGATGGCGGTGTCGATGTGATCGGCGCCGTTTTCCACAGCCTTCAGCTGGCACATTGCGGCCAGGCCGGCAGTGTCGTGGGAGTGGATGAACACCGGCAGCGACTGCTCGGCTTTCAGCGCCTTGACCAGTTCGCCGGTGGCGAACGGGGTCAGCAGGCCGGCCATGTCCTTGATCGCGATCGAGTCGCAACCCATGGCTTCCATCTGCTTGGCCTGGTTCACGAAGGCTTCGATGGTGTGCACCGGGCTGGTGGTGTAGGCGATGGTGCCCTGAGCGTGCTTGCCGGCAGCCTTGACCGCTTCAATGGCCACGCGCAGGTTACGCACGTCGTTCATGGCATCGAAGATACGGAATACGTCGATACCGTTGACCGCGGCCTTGGCGACGAACGCCTTGACCACGTCGTCGCTGTAGTGGCGGTAGCCCAGCAGGTTCTGGCCGCGCAGCAGCATTTGCAGGCGGGTGTTGGGCAGCGCTGCGCGCAGCTTGCGCAGGCGCTCCCACGGGTCTTCCTTGAGGAAGCGCACGCAGGCGTCGAAGGTGGCGCCACCCCAGACTTCCAGCGACCAGTAGCCGACCTTGTCGAGCTTATCGCAGATCGGCAGCATGTCTTCGGTACGCATGCGGGTGGCCAGCAGGGACTGGTGGGCGTCGCGCAGGATCGTGTCGGTTACGTGAATTTTCTTGGACATTATGGGGTTCCTCACAGGCCTGCGTGGGCGGCGATGGCGGCGGCGATGGCCAGGGCCAGCTCTTCGGGTTTGCGCTTGATCGAGTAATTGGTCAGTTCCGGGTGGCTTTCGACGAAGCTGGTGTTGAACTGGCCGCTACGGAATTCCGGATTGCGCAGGATTTCCTGGTAGTACGCGGCGGTGGTCTTCACCCCTTGCACGCGCATGTCGTCCAGGGCCCGCAGGCCGCGGTCCATGGCTTCTTCCCAGGTCAACGCCCACACCACCAGTTTCAGGCACATGGAGTCGTAGAACGGCGGGATGGTGTAGCCGGTGTAGATCGCCGTGTCGGTACGCACGCCTGGGCCGCCGGGTGCGTAGTAACGGGTGATCTTGCCGAAGCTGGGCAGGAAGTTGTTCTTCGGATCTTCGGCGTTGATGCGGAACTGCAACGCGTAACCGCGGTGCTGGATGTCTTCCTGCTTGACCGACAGCGGCAGGCCCGAGGCAATGCGGATCTGCTCACGGACGATGTCGATACCGGTGATTTCCTCGGTGATGGTGTGTTCCACCTGCACCCGGGTGTTCATTTCCATGAAGTACACCTCGCCATCGGCGAGCAGGAACTCCACGGTACCGGCGTTCTCGTAGTTCACCGCCTTGGCCGCACGCACCGCCAGGTCGCCGATGTAGGCGCGCTGTTCGGGGGTGAGCTGAGGGCTCGGGGCGATTTCGATGAGTTTCTGGTTGCGGCGCTGGATCGAGCAGTCGCGCTCGAACAGGTGCACGACGTTGCCAAAGCTGTCACCGAGGATCTGCGCCTCGATGTGCTTGGGGTTGACGATGCACTTTTCCAGGAACACTTCCGCAGAACCAAAGGCCTTGGTAGCCTCGGAGATGACGCGGGGGAAATTCTGTTCCAGTTCTTCACGGCTGTTGCAACGGCGAATACCACGGCCGCCACCACCAGAGGTGGCCTTGAGCATGACCGGGTAACCGATGCGGTCACCTTCGCTCAGGGCTTCGTGTATATCGGCAACGTTGCCTTCTGTACCCGGGGTTACCGGCACACCAGCGGCGATCATGGTGCGACGCGCTTCGGTCTTGTCGCCCATGCGGCGGATGACCTCGGCGGCCGGGCCGATGAACTTGATCCCGCGCTCGGCGCAAATCTCTGCCAGTTCAGCATTTTCCGACAGGAAACCATAACCTGGGTGCAGGGCATCACAGCCGGTTTCCACAGCCAGGTTCACCAGCTTGCGCGGGTTCAGGTAACCGGCCAGCGGCTCGGCACCAATGCTGTGGGCTTCATCGGCGCGCTTGACGTGCAACGCATGGCGGTCGGCGTCGGAATAGATCGCCACCGAGCGAATGCCCATTTCGGCGCACGCACGCACGATCCGAACTGCAATTTCACCTCGGTTGGCGATCAGGATTTTTTTTATCACTGGAGTCTTCCCAAAGCCGTAGGAACAGTCGAGCCGGTTCTCCCGGTCGGCGCGTGACCAGACGTTGCTGGCCAGTCGCACATTCACCCTAGCGCTGTAGGTTGATAAACAAAAATCAATATTTGTTAGGGGCTGTATTAGCAAAAGCTTATAGTGCGGTAACAAGGTGTTGCCGAAGGGCGGATAAAAATGCGTAAGTCCTTGATGCGTATGACTTTGCGTCAATTGCAGATCTTCAACGAGGTATGCGATTTGCGTTCGTACAGCCGTGCGGCGGAAGAGATGGCGCTTACGCAACCCGCCGTTAGTCTACAGATCCGTCAGCTCGAAGAGCTGATCGGTCAGCCGCTGTTCGAGTACGTGGGCAAGAAGCTTTACCTGACCGAAGCTGCCGAGGCCCTGCAACGCGCCAGCCGCGATATCTTCGGGCGCCTGGAGAGCCTGGACATGCAGCTTTCGGACATGCAGGGCTCATTGCAGGGGCAGTTGAAACTGGCGATCGAGTCCAGTGCCAAGTACTTCGTGCCACACCTGTTCGCGGCCTTCAAGCAGCGTCACCCGGAGGTCAACCTGACCCTGACGGTGGTCAATCGCGCCCAGGCCATCCGCCGCCTGTCGGACAACCGCGACGACCTGATCATCATGTCCATGGTGCCGCAGGACATGGGCCTGGATTTTCTGCCGTTCCTCAACAACCCGATTGTCGCGGTGGCACCGCCCGAGCACCCGCTGTGCAAACTGGAGCAACTGCGCCTGCAGGACCTGGAGCCTCATACCCTGCTGGTCCGCGAACAGGGTTCGGGCACGCGCAAGGCTTGCGAGGAATACTTCAAGGACAAGCGCGTGCATTTCACCCAGACCCTGGAGGTGGCCTCGGCCGACGCCCAGCGCGAGTGCGTAATTGCCGGGCTGGGCATTGCCATGCTTACCCGCCATGCGGTCAACCTGGAGCTGGCTACCGGTGTATTGAGGGAGCTGCCGGTGGAAGAACTGCCGCTGTACCGCAGCTGGTGCGTGGTGCAGTCCAAGGCCAAACGGCAGTCGCCGGTGGCCTTGGCCTTTCTGGCATTCATCCGCAGCGAACGTGCGCTGATCAGCGCGCTGGTTGAGCGTTTTTCGGGGAAGCTGCTGCCGACGCCTGCCAGACCGTGAGCTCTTGCAGTTCGGGGTAGTCCACTAGTTCGCGGAGCAGTTGACGTTGGTCGCAATAGCTTTCGATCGCGCGGCGGTATTCCATGCGGCGCTGATCCTTTTCCTGCTGCTTGCGAGCCTTGGCGCTGGGTTGGTACGTACCGTCGAAGTCACGAGCCATTGCCTGTCTCCCAGATAGGATGCGGGAGTTTCAGACTGGCTTGAGTGGTTTACGGTTTGGCTGTGGAATGGTGACAAAACAGTGAATTTTTGCTGCCTGTGCTGGCCCTATCGCCGGCAAGCCAGCTCCCACAGGTACTCCACAGGACTCGAGGCCTGTGGTGACTGTGTGGGAGCCCGGCTTGCCGGCGATAGGGCCAGCACAGGCAATGCAGATCAGTCGTCGGTAGCCTTGATCGACTTGGGCGACAAGCGCAGGCTGCGCAAGCTGCGCTTCACGCTCTTCAGGTGGTTGACCAGGCTCGGCCCGCGCGCCATGGCCACGCCCATGGCCAGCACGTCGATCACCACCAGGTGGGCGATACGAGAGGTCAGCGGGGTGTAGATTTCGGTGTCTTCATGCACATCGATCGCCAGGTTTACCGTCGATAGCTCCGCCAGCGGTGTCTGGCTTGGGCACAGGGTAATCAGGTTGGCGCCGCTCTCACGGACCAGGTTGGCGGTAATCAGCAGGTCCTTGGAGCGGCCCGACTGGGAAATGCATACCGCCACATCACCCGGCTTCAGGGTCACCGCCGACATCGCCTGCATGTGCGGGTCGGAATAGGCTGCCGCGCTGAGCAACAGACGGAAGAATTTGTGCTGAGCATCGGCCGCCACCGCACCGGAGGCACCAAAGCCATAGAACTCCACACGCTGCGCCTGGGCCATGGCAGTCACCGCCTGCTGCAGCGCTTGTGGGTCGAGGTGCTCGCGCACTTCCATCAGGGTGTGCAGCGTGGTGTCGAAGATCTTCAGGCTGTAGTCGGCGACCGAGTCGTCTTCATGGATGGCGAACTGGCCGAAACTCGCCCCCGCAGCCAGGCTCTGCGCCAGCTTCAGCTTCAGGTCCTGGAAGCCCGAGCAACCGATCGCGCGGCAGAAACGCACGATGGTCGGTTCGCTGATACCCACGCTGTGCGCCAGATCGGCCATGGAGCTGTGCATGACGGCAGCCGGGTCGAGCAGCACGTGGTCGGCTACCTTGAGTTCCGATTTGCGCAGCAGGTGGCGCGATTGGGCGATATGTTGCAACAGATTCACAGGCTGGACTCGGTTATGATCGGCTGGCCGGGTTGTAGCTTTCTTGTAGTTATACTACATGGACGCCAACCCGCCCAGTTAAACGAACGTGGAGAGTGGTGGTTTGACTATTCCTTGCGACATTCTGGTCTTCGGCGGCACCGGCGATCTGGCCCTGCACAAATTGCTTCCGGCGCTCTACCACCTGTTTCGCGAGGCCCGTCTAAACAACGCCGTGCGGATCATCGCGCTGGCACGACGCAACTTGCCACGTAACGATTATCTCAAGCTCGCCGAACGCCATTGCCGGGCACAGATTGCCCGCAACGACTTCGACGAAGAGGTCTGGCAGCGGTTTTCCGCACGGGTCGACTATTTCGCCATGGATGCTTCGCAAAGCGCCGACTTCGGTCGCCTGGCGCGCTACCTGGGCGAACCCGGCGGCTTGACGCGCATCTTCTACCTGGCCACCGCCCCCAATCTGTTCGTGCCGATTGCCAAGCACCTGCATAACGCCGGCCTGGCAGACACTGAGGCGCGCATCGTGCTGGAAAAGCCGATCGGCCACTCGCTGGAATCGGCTACCGCCATCAACGAAGCGATTGGCGCAGTGCTGGAGGAAAACCAGGTATTTCGCATCGACCACTACCTGGGCAAGGAAACCGTGCAGAACCTCATGGCCCTGCGTTTTGCCAACGCCCTGCTGGAGCCGGTGTGGCGCAACAACCAGGTTGATCACGTGCAGATCAGCGTTTGCGAGACCCTGGGTGTAGAGAACCGTGGTGCCTACTACGACCGCGCCGGGGCGACCCGCGACATGTTGCAGAACCACCTGCTTCAGCTGCTATGCCTGGTGGCCATGGAGCCCCCCGCGCAGTTCGAGGCCGAAGCGGTGCGTGACGAGAAAGTGAAGATCCTGCGAGCCCTCAAGCCCATCACTGGCCAGGACGTGCAGGACAAGACCGTACGCGGCCAGTATGGCGCCGGGCGCATCGGCGGCCAGGAAGTGCCGGCTTATTACTTCGAAAAGGACGTCGACAACGACAGCGACACCGAAACCTTCATCGCCATCGAGGCGCACATCGACAATTGGCGCTGGGCGGGCGTGCCCTTCTACCTGCGAACCGGCAAGCGCATGGCACGGCGCTCATCGCAGATCGTCATCCAGTTCAAGCCGGTGCCCCACGAGCTTTTCAATGGTGGCCAGGTCAACCAGCTGCTGATTCAGCTGCAACCGGACGAACGCATCAGCCTGCGAATGATGACCAAGAGCCCAGGCAAGGGCATGCGCCTGGAACCTGTGGACCTGGACCTGAACCTGGCCCAGGTGTTCAGCCAGACCCGCCGCTGGGACGCCTACGAGCGCCTGCTGCTGGATGTGCTGGAGGGCGACTCGACGCTGTTCATGCGCCGCGATGAAGTGGAAGCGGCCTGGGCCTGGATCGACCCGATCATCAAGGGCTGTGAAGAGCACTTCCAGGCGCCGCGACCGTACCCGGCAGGCTGTAATGGGCCAGAGCAAGCCAACAGCCTGCTCGCCAGGCACGGCAGGCACTGGCATAGCTGAAGCACTGCCCTGCTCCCCTGGCAGGCCAAAGGGCAGAAAGTAGCCCAGCGCACTGGCGCTACTTTCAACCCGAGACAGGAGCAGACAATGGCCATTATCACCAACCTCGTTGCAATCAACGACATCGCTCACGGCAAGCAGGTTTTCAGGGTTCACGGCACCGTTACGGTCGCCTCCCCGGCCATCGAACCGGTGCTGGTCGAACCCAAGCTGCGCCACAGGGGTGGCTGGGAAGTGCTTGAGCTTCAACTTCTGGATAGCGGCGCAATCACTCCGCAGGTGCTGACGGAAAAAACCGTGGCTTTCGAGCGTGCAGGCGGCACTGGCTGGAAAACCGTGGAGATCATTCATACAGATGGTTCGCAGCGCTGCGAAATTCGTACCATCGAGGCGATTGACTGAGCCGCTGCCGGCCAGGTCGCCCGAGCGGTGGCCTGGCACCTTCCATCGGCTCGATGAACGGGCATGTGGCAGGTGAATATTTATACAGTAGAGGTTTGCCCCATTTCCTGCCGCGCCCTAGAATGGCCCGATGCGCACAGACGACCTCTCCCTCCTGCTGAATTCCCTCAACGATGCCCAACGCCAGGCCGTAGCGGCCACGCTAGGGCGTCAACTGGTGCTTGCTGGCGCCGGTTCCGGTAAAACCCGCGTGCTGGTGCACCGCATTGCCTGGCTGATCCAGGTGGAGCAGGCATCGCCGCACTCGATCCTGTCGGTGACCTTCACCAACAAGGCCGCGGCAGAAATGCGCCAGCGTATCGAGCAACTGCTGGGTATCAACCCGGCGGGCATGTGGGTCGGCACCTTCCACGGCCTGGCCCATCGCCTGCTGCGGGCCCATTGGCAGGAAGCGAGGCTGGTGCAGAACTTCCAGATCCTCGACAGCGACGACCAGCAGCGCCTGATCAAGCGGGTGATGCGCGAGTTGGGCCTGGACGAGCAGAAATGGCCGGCACGCCAGGCCCAGTGGTTCATCAACGGGCAAAAGGACGAAGGCCTGCGTCCACAGCATATCCAGGCCGGGGGCGACCTGTTCCTGTCGACCATGCGCGACGTCTATACCGCCTATGAGCAGGCCTGCGAGCGCGCCGGGGTCATCGACTTCTCCGAGCTGCTGCTGCGCGCCCTGGACTTGTGGCGCGACCACCCGGGCCTGCTGGAGCACTACCAGCGGCGCTTCCGCCACGTGCTGGTGGACGAGTTCCAGGATACCAACGCCGTGCAGTACGCCTGGCTGCGCCTGCTGGCGCGCGGCGGTGACAGCCTGATGGCGGTGGGCGATGACGACCAGTCGATCTACGGCTGGCGCGGTGCCAAGATCGAGAACATTCACCAGTACACTGCCGACTTCCCCGACGCCGAGATGATCCGCCTGGAGCAGAACTACCGCTCCACCGGTGGCATCCTCAAGGCGGCGAACGCGCTGATCGCCAACAACAGCGGGCGCCTGGGCAAAGAGCTGTGGACCGACATGGGTGAAGGCGAACCGCTGACCCTGTATGCGGCCTACAACGAGCACGACGAAGCGCGCTACGTGGTGGAAACCATCGAGAGCCTGGTCAAGAAGGGCAATGCGCGCAACGAGATCGCCATACTGTACCGTTCCAACGCCCAGTCGCGGGTGCTGGAAGAAGCCCTGCTGCGCGAACGCATCCCCTACCGCATCTACGGTGGCCAGCGCTTCTTCGAGCGCGCCGAAATCAAGAACGCCATGGCTTACCTGCGGCTGATCGAAGGCCGTGGCAACGATGCAGCCCTGGAGCGGGTGATCAACGTGCCGCCACGTGGCATTGGCGAAAAAACCGTCGAAGCCATCCGCGAGCACGCCCGCCACAGCCAGGTGTCGATGTGGGAGGCCATGTGCCAGCTGCTCGCCGCCAAAGCCCTGAAAGGCCGCGCGGCCAGTGCCCTGGGTGCGTTCATCGAGCTGATCGAGGGGTTGGCGGCCAAGGTCGTGGACATGCCACTGCATACCATGACCCAGACCACCATCGAGCAGTCCGGGCTGATCATCTACCACCAGGAAGAAAAGGGTGAGAAGGGCCAGGCACGGGTAGAAAACCTTGAGGAACTGGTCAGCGCAGCGCGCAACTTCGAGTCTACCGACGAAGACGCCGACCTCTCGCCTCTCTCGGCATTCCTTGGCCACGCCTCGCTCGAAGCAGGCGATACACAGGCCGACGAGCATGAAGACAGCGTCCAGTTGATGACCTTGCACAGTGCCAAGGGCCTGGAGTTTCCGTATGTGTTCCTGGTGGGCATGGAAGAAGGCCTGTTCCCGCACAAGATGAGCCTGGAAGAGCCTGGCCGCCTGGAAGAGGAACGCCGCCTGGCTTATGTGGGTATCACCCGCGCCATGCGCCAGCTGGTCATGACCTACGCCGAAACGCGTCGCCTGTATGGCAGCGAGACCTACAACAAGGTGTCACGTTTCGTACGCGAAATTCCGGCAGGCCTGGTTCAGGAAGTGCGCCTGTCCAACAGCGTCAGCCGACCGTTCGGCGGGGCCAAGACGGCCACGAACAGCAACCTGTTCGCCAATGCCAGCATTCCGCAGACCGCGTTCAACCTTGGCCAACGTGTGCAGCACGCGGTGTTTGGCGAGGGTGTGATCCTCAACTTCGAGGGCTCCGGCGCCCAGGCGCGTGTGCAGGTGAATTTTGCCGAAGGGAGCAAGTGGCTGATGCTGGGGTATGCCAAGCTCGAGGCCATCTGAAAGCCTGCGCGGTCCCTTGTAGGAGCGGCCTTGTGTCGCGATAGGGCCGCAAAGCGGCCCCACAATCATGGCGTTGACGCTGATATCTTAGGGCTGCTTCGCAGCCCTTTCGCGACACAAGGCCGCCCCTACAGGTCCGTCATAAGCACCTTGTAACATTCAGGCAAAAGCTCGAAACATTATGTCGCTGGTCATGTGCCCGGGAACCTGTGCACCATGACGCGCGTGCAATCCACAACAGGGGATATCCCACTTATGCAACGTTTTCTTAGCATCGCTCTGGCGCTCTGCGTCGGCCTGACGCTGAGCCTGGATGCCAACGCCAAGCGTTTTGGCGGCGGCAAGAGCTCGGGCTCCGCGCCTATTCACCAGACCCGCCAGGCCACGCCAACCACGCCTGCCGCCGCGCCGACCGCACCTGGCCGTGCCGCTCCGGCCGCCAGCGGTGCTTCGCGCTGGCTGGGCCCTCTGGCCGGCCTCGCCGCCGGTGGCCTGCTGGCTTCCATGTTCATGGGCGACGGTTTCGAAGGCTTCCAGATCATGGACTTCCTGATCGTGGCGCTCATCGCCTTCCTGGTGTTCCGCTTCATCGCCGCGCGCCGTCGCCAGCAGCAGCCGCAAATGGCCATGCCGGGCCATGCGCCGATGCAGCGTGAAACTCACGCGCAGCCTGCCCAGCCGTCGATCTTCGGTGGTTCGGCCGCACCTGCTGCCGCAGCCGCCCCGGTGATCAACGCCCCGGCCTGGTTCAACGAGCAGAACTTCCTGGCTGCTGCCCGTAACCACTTCCAGGCGCTGCAGCAGCACTGGGACGCCAACGAGATGGACAAGATCGCCGAGTTCGTCACCCCGCAGATGCTCGAGTTCCTCAAGCGCGAGCGCGCCGAACTGGGTGATGGCTTCCAGTCCACCTACATCGACAACCTCGAGGTGCAGCTGGACGGTGTCGACGACCGCGCCGACCGTACCGACGCCACCCTGACCTTCCGTGGCGTGTCGAAAAACTCGCGCTTCGACCAGGGCGAAGTGTTCAGCGAAAGCTGGCACATGGTTCGCGCCCAGGGCGAAAACCAGCCTTGGCTGGTGGCCGGTATCCGTCAAAACGGCTAACCGCTGCGTGCTGCACAAAAAACCCCGGGCCTGTCCCGGGGTTTTTGCTTTTGCCAGAGTGGCCTACTAGGGTATAACGCGCAGCGTTGTCATCTAGGTCAGAGGAAGTGAACCGTGGAAGAAGTGATCGAACAACTCCGTGAAGCCAACGAGCCAGTGCCGGTGCCCCTTGAGCTTCCCGACGAGGACCTGCTGGTCGAAATCGAAGAAGAGCTGTTCATTAACATTCCGTTCGTGTTCAAAGAGTTCCTGCTGACCGTCAGTGACGTGGTGTATGGCTCACTGGAGCCGGTGACCGTTACCGACCCACAGTCACATACCTACCTGCCCGACGTCGCCGCCAACGCCTGGGATGCCGGCGTGCCACGTGACCTGATTCCACTGTGCCAGGACGGCGACAACTACTACTGCGTCGAAGAGGATGGCACCGTGGTGCTGTGGGATGCCGAAGAGGAAATCGTCGGTGAAGACAGCTGGGAATCGGTGTGGCACTGGGCGCGGGATGTCTGGCTGGAGAGCTGATCTCTATTCCATTGCCCAGGCCCTAATTGATTTAGCAGGGTCCTGTGGGAGCGTCGCGCTTACGAATTGAGTTCTCCGATCTGAGACAGAGAATTATGGCCTAGTGCCATCTATACAGTTAAAATCGCCAGGCTTTCTGCGCATGGCGACATCGCTACCGCTCCATCCCCTCGGACGACGGTGAAATCTTGCGCAGGGAGCATTGCCCTCTTCAGTGCGTATTCTCGCGGCTGTTCTCCAGCGTCTCCAGCAAGGCAATCTGCATGCGCGTATGCACGCGGATAAACCAGCGCCACAGCAAGGCCACCACCACCGCAGCCACCACGGCAATCACCAACAGCAGTTCGCTGGTGGGCAGAATGCTCGCCGACAGCGCCGACAGCAGCAGGAAAATCACCAGCAGCGACAACAACGGGATCACCTCGGCAATAACTCGGCGCACGCGCTGAGTATGCCGTCCGGCCGTTTCCGGTTTGACGCCCATCTCTGCCAGCAGCATCGACAGCGCCTTGAGCTTTCGATAGGCGGCAATCAGGAATGGCAGCGACAGCAATAGCGCTGCGCCCCAGATCAGCGCTTTCTGTTGGCTGGTATCGCTGACCCACTCGCTGAGCCAGTTGCCGATCCGCTCGGCGAAATAGCCACCACTGAAGAAGATGGCGATCACCAGCGCCAGGTTCACCCCAACCTGCAACAGGATGCGCCGGATCATCGCCGCGAGCATGGCGCTCTCGCCTTGCGGCTGGATGCTCCGCAACCATTCGCCATACAACGACAACACCCGCGCCAGGCGGCTGGGCACCACCTTGCCCAGCTTGAGCGACAGCGGGTCGGCGGCACGGATCAGGTAGGGTGTCAGCAGCGTCGTGATTGCCGATACCGCCACAGCCACCGGGTAGAGGAAGTCGCTGGTCACCTGCAGAGTCATGCCCAGCGCGGCGATGATGAAGGAAAACTCGCCAATCTGCGAAAGCCCCATGCCCACCCGCAGCGATGTGCGCCCGTCATTTCCGGCAATGAAGGCGCCCATGCCACACGACAACATCTTGCCCAACACCACCGCCAGGGTAATGACCACGATTGGCCAGGCGTAGTCGATCAGCACCTGGGGGTCGATCATCAGGCCGATGGCGACGAAGAAGATGGCGCTGAACAGGTCGCGTACCGGTTCGATCAGGCTCTCGATCTTCAGCAACTGGCGCGATTCGGCCATGATCGCGCCAATCAGGAAGGCGCCAAGCACCATGCTGTACTCGAGCTTCACCACCAGCAGGCAGAAGCCGAAGCACAGGCCCAATACGGTTATCAGCAGCATCTCGTTGCTTTCGAACTTGGCCACGTAGGCCAGCAGGCGCGGCACCAGCAGGATGCCGATGACCAGCGCGACGATCATGAACAGCGACAGCTTGCCGACAGTGGAGAACACCTCGCCCGAGCTGACCGTGCCGCTGACGGCGATGCCCGACAGCAGGGCGATGATGCCGATACCGAGGATGTCCTCGACGATCAGCACGCCGAATATCAGCTGGGCGAAACGCTCGTTCTTCATCTTCAGGTCGTTGAGCGCCTTGACGATGATGGTGGTCGAGGAAATCGCCAGGATGGCGCCGAGGAACAGCGAATCCATGGTGTTCCAGCCGAACCAGCGGCCGATCTCGAAGCCGATCCAGATCATCAGCACGATTTCCAGGAACGCCGCGATGAACGCCGTGGCGCCTACCTTGAACAGCTTGCGCAGGCTGAATTCGAGCCCCAGGCAGAACATCAGGAAGATCACCCCCAGCTCGGCGAGGGTCTTGATGGTGTCTTCATCGTGGATCAGGCCGAACGGTGGGGTGTGCGGGCCGATGATGAAGCCGGCGACGATGTAGCCCAGCACCACAGGCTGCTTGAGGCGGTGAAAGAGAATGGTGACCACGCCAGCAACCAGCATGATGACTGCCAGGTCCTGGATGAAGCTGATGGCATGCATGGCGTGATACTCCTTTTCTCGTCCGTTGCTGGATACCTGGGCAGACCGCTCCTCTGCCAAGGAAACCCTGAGCGAGCAGCAAGTACATACTGTTTGGAATGCAGGAAAAGCCCATGTTGCATGGGTGCAGTCAGGTTAACATCGCACCCCGCCGCAAAGAGGCGGTGCAATATGCAGAAACAGATCGGCTGGAAAAGCGCCGCTGATGGCATTATCGGCGTGACGATGGAGCGTCAGCCAACGTCCCGTACCAGGAAGGCAAATTCAAAAGAGGGGAACAGAAGTGTCTGCAGATAATGCCCCCCATTCGCCCGATTCCGCGCAACCTCACCGTGAGCACACTATGGAACCTGGAAACGCCCAGCTGAGCATGACCGTCCTGATGACCCCGGACATGGCCAACTTTTCTGGCAACGTACATGGCGGCACCCTGCTCAAGTACCTCGACGAAGTGGCCTATGCGTGCGCCAGCCGCTATGCCGGCAGCTATGTAGTCACCCTGTCGGTCGACCAGGTGATCTTCCGTGAGCCGGTGCACGTGGGTGAACTTGTGACCTTCCTGGCGTCGGTAAACTACACCGGCAACACCTCGATGGAGGTGGGCATCAAGGTGGTGACCGAGAACATCCGCGAGCGCTCGGTGCGCCATTCCAACAGCTGCTTCTTCACCATGGTCGCGGTCGACGACAACCGTCGCCCGGTGCAGGTGCCGCCGCGCCAGCCGCAAAGCAGTGAAGAAAAGCGCCGTTTCCTGCAGGGCCAGCAGCGCCGACAGATCCGCCAGGAGCTGGAAAAGCGCTACCAGGACCTGAAAACCGACGCGATTTAAAGCGCCAGCAGCTGTGCCTCGAAGCGTACCCTTGGGTGCGCAATGCGGTCCTGGGCCCGCACCAGTTGCAGTTCATAGCTGGAGCAGGCCTGGGTTTCGAGCAGCACTTCGTGTACGGCCGCAGCGGTGAATTCGAACGCCTGCACCCAGCTGTCGCCGAGTAGGACGCGGGCCAGGAATAGGCCTGAGGTCAGGTCACCCACCCCTACCGGCTGCCGCGGGAACGCCAGCAGCGGGCGGCGCAGGTGCCAGCTTTGCTCGGCGGTCACCAGCAGCATCTCGAACTGGTCCTCGGCGCGCCCGGGGTAAGCAAGGTGCTTGACCAGCACCACCTGCGGCCCGCGCTGCAACAGGCTGCGCGCCATGTTCACGCAGTCCTCCAGCGACTGCGCTCGGCGGCCACAGAAGCTGTCCAGCTCCAGCTGGTTGGGGCACAGGATGTCGGCCCTGGTAGCCGCCTCATCGAGCAGGAACTCGCTCACTTCCGCTGGCACGATACAGCCCTTCTCAGGGTGCCCCATGACCGGGTCGCAAAGGTACAAAGCCTTTGGGTTGACTGCCTTGATCCGCTCGACGCCGGCCTGAATCGCCCGACCTTGTTCGGCACTGCCCAGGTAACCGGACAACACCGCATCGCAATGGCCCAGCTCGCCGATGTTGGAAATGCCTTCCACCAACGCAGGAATTTGCGCGGGGGCAAGCACTTCACCCGCCCACTGGCCATACTGTGTGTGATTGGAGAACTGCACGGTATTGAGCGGCCACACATTGACCCCGATACGCTGCATGGGAAACACCGCGGCGCTGTTGCCGGCGTGGCCGAACACCACGTGGGACTGGATGGCGAGCAGGTGCGGGGTACGTTTCATGCGGGAGGTTTCCAAAGCTGTTTCAGGGATTGTGCGCGACGCAGTATGAACTCGATTGCCACCTGTACGACAGGCCAGGGACGCAGTTAAGCTGGATCGACCTGTTTGGAGCATATGCAAATGTTGACCCTGGAAAACCTCTTCGTCCTGATGCTGGTCGCCACGGCAGGCGCCTGGTTGTGGCACAACCACGGGTTGCGCGAGAAAGCCCTGGAGCGGGTCAAACAGCATTGCGCCAAGCTCGACCTCGAACTGCTCGACGACGCGGTCGCACTCAAGCGCATCGCCTTTGTCCGTGACGCCAACGGCCGCAAGCGCCTGGCGCGCGTCTACGCCTTCGAATTCACCGTCACGGGCGAACAGCGCCACCCCGGTACCGTGACCCAGTTCGGCGCCCACAGCGTGCAGATCGAACTAGCGCCCTACCCGTTCGAGATCAAGACCCCGCCGCGCGCCGACAATGTCATCGAGATGCAGCAGTGGCGCCAGGAGCACAACCGCTGGCGCAACTGATCAGCTGACACGACATTCGCTCAACCCGGCCTGCAGCGCGGATTGCGATTGCGGCTGGTCGAAAATCAGCTCGATACGCGTATCCCTGCGCCAGTCGCTGGGCTGCCAGGCGGGCATGTCCCCATTCAGGCCATTGAATGATTGCCAGCCCTCCACGCTGTGGATAACCCCTTTCGCGCGCCGCCACGGCCAAGCCCGCAAGAACACCTGAAGCCGCTGTGGATAAAACTGCTGGCCAGGGTGCCAGCGCCAGCCGATGCTCCAACCCCCCTCTCCCTGCTGTGCAAGACAGATCGGCTGCCCGGGGTCTGCCCATAGCGCTGCCGGTGGATTTACAAGATTGTCGACAATCCTATTATCCACAAGCGAGCTGTCGACAATGCCATGGGGTACAGCCGGAAGGTCCGACAAGGGCAGCCAACCTTGGACGGTCCAGAATATTTTCTTTTCATGAAATTTATTAGTTATCAACAACTTAGCGCTTTCATCCACAGCCTCTGATTTGTTCAAGACAACGCTTTCAGCAGCATCGAACGCCTGCTGTTGAGCCTCCGGAAGCTGTTCGTTCCGGACCATCGACTGCGCGTCGACGACCATCAGCAATGGCTGTATTGTCAGCACTCCAGCCCAAGGGGCTTTTTGCAACTGAGCAAGCAACTGCAAGGGATGACCCAGTCCGGACGGCTCGATGAACAGCCGGTCAGGGCGGGATTTGCGCAGCAGTCGGCCCAGGCCCACCTGGAACGGCATGCCATTGACGCAGCACAGGCAGCCACCTGCGACCTCGCCTATGGCGATACCGTCTTCGTCACGGCCGAGCAGGGCCGCATCCAGGCCTACCAGGCCGAACTCATTGATCAATACAGCCCAGCGCTCATTGGCCGGACGCTGGGCCAACAGATGACGGATCAAGGTGGTCTTGCCGACCCCCAGTGGGCCGGCAATCACATGGGTGGGAATGTTCTGCAGCATGGGGAGGCTTCGGGCGATGGCGATGCCTCACTATGCGCCGTCAGGCCAGCCAGTCAAGGCTGAGCAGCAGGCGCCCCTGCTGCCCCGATGGCGACCGATGCACCAGGCCCGCACCTTCGTTGCCCTGCCACTTTTCACCTTTGAGCACCGCCACATCGCCAGCTTGCAAGTACTGAACGTTATCCACAGGGATTATTGCTGTGTGTAAGTTACCACGAGGGCTCGCGTCCTCTTTCAACCACTCGCTACCTGGGCCTGCGTAGGTAGTGAGCAGACGCAGCGGAACGTTATCCACATGGAAGCGCGGGCACATCGGGCCTGTCAGTACCCGCAGGCGCAAACCTACCCGCTGCGCACCCACCAGGCAGGTATAGGCCGCCACCAGCCAGGCCACATCCGCCACGAATGCCTCATAGCCGTGCAAATCGGCCGCTTCGCGCAAGAGTTCGGTGAATACCGGCATGTGCCGCTCGTCCACATCGATGACGCGCTGGTCTGCCAAGGGCTGGCCGAGGCTGACCACCAGCGCGGCAAAGTCCTCCAGTTGCGGCGGCAAACGTCGGCGCCATACCGCCAGGTTTACGCCATCCTGCAGCACATCGGTCAGCACCTGCGGTGTCTCGCCAAATACCTGGAAAATATCCACAGGCTTGCGTGCAGGGTTCATGCTGCGGCCTCCTCATGCCATGAACCGAACGGATCGGGCAGGCGCAACCAGCCCATGTGCCCCAATTCCATTTCCTGATCGGTCAAAAGGCATGCATCGAGTGCATTGGATAATTCTTCGAAGTCGATATTCTGCCCGATGAACACCAGTTCCTGGCGGCAGTCACCGCTCTCGGCAACCCAGTTCTTCAAGATCGCGGCAGTGTTATCCACATCCTGTGGCCACTGCTCGCGCGGCACGAAACGCCACCAGCGGCCCGCCAAGCCATGGCGCATCATGCCGCCTGCCTGCGACCAGCTTCCGGCTTCCTGGTATTTGCTGGCCAGCCAGAAAAAACCTTTCGAACGCAGCAGGCGGCCATTGCTCCAGGGCTTGTGGATAAAGTCGAAAAAGCGCTGTGGATGAAAGGGGCGCCGGGCCTGCCAGGTGGTGGCGGCAATGCCATACTCTTCGGTTTCCGGCACATGCTCGCCGCGCAACTCTTGCAGCCAGCCCGGTGCCTGGGCGGCCTGGTCGAAGTCGAACAGGCCGGTGTCGAGGATGCGGTCCAGCGGTACCTGGCCCATGACCATGGGCACGATCTGCGCCCGAGCATTGAGGCTGCGCAGAATGGCCATGAGCTCTTCGCGCTCGTGCTGGCTGATCAGGTCGATCTTGCTCAGCAACAGTACATCGGCGAACTCGATCTGCTCGATCAGCAAGTCACTGATTGAGCGCTCGTCTTCCTCACCCAGGGTTTCGCCACGGCTGGCCAGGCTGTCTGCTGCCTGGTAATCACGCAGGAAGTTCAGGCCATCGACCACAGTGACCATGGTGTCCAGGCGCGCCATGTCGGACAGGCTACGGCCCTGTTCGTCGCGGAAGGTGAAGGTCTCGGCCACAGGCAGTGGCTCCGAGATCCCCGTGGACTCGATCAGCAAATAATCGAAACGCCCTTCTTCAGCCAGCCGCGCCACTTCCTCGAGCAGGTCTTCACGCAGCGTGCAGCAGATGCAGCCATTGCTCATCTCCACCAACTTCTCCTCGGCACGGTTGAGGCTTACGTTGCGCTGCACCTCGCTCGCATCGATGTTGATTTCGCTCATGTCATTGACGATGACCGCGACTCGCAGGTTGTCGCGGTTACGCAGCACATGGTTGAGCAAGGTGCTCTTGCCGGCGCCAAGGAAGCCGGATAGCACGGTGACAGGGAGACGGTTGGACATGGCGAAACCTCTTCAGGCGAGCGCATTCGAAACGATGCATTGCACAATGTTATAAAGTAACAATACAATTTCGCCAAGCCGTTCGTGACGAATGAGTGCCCACCGGGAGGAAAAGTGAACCCGCCACGTACCAGGGTGCCCCTCCTGGCATTGCAGCTTGATCGGTGATGGCCGCTGATCTCCCTTTTGTTTGGAATACCAGATGACTCAGCTCAAGCTCCCCGACATTGCCGCACAAACCCATGAATACGCCTTACCTTTGAACTGGGTGGGTATGTGCGGGATCGCCCAACCTGTACAGTTCGAGGGGCGCACAGCAGCTGCCACGGTCGATGCCGGCGTTAGCCTGGTAGACGGCAGCTCACGCGGTATCCATATGTCGCGGCTTTATCTCGCCCTGGAGTCGTTGGAACATCAGCCTCTGACGCCGCTCACCATCCGCCAGCTGCTGGGTGACTTCCTCTGCAGCCACGAAGGCCTTTCTTCCGCCGCCTATCTGCGTTTGCGCTTCGAGCATCTACTGAAAAGGCCTGCGTTGATCAGCCCGTTGGAGGGTTGGAAGAGCTATGCCGTCACAGTCGATGCAAGGATCGAAAATGAAATGTTCCACGTGGAACTATCCGTTTCTGTCCCTTACTCCTCGACCTGCCCATGCTCGGCTGCACTTGCACGGCAACTGATTCAGCAGCAGTTCCAGGCGCATTTCAGCGCAGAGCAGGTCGACAAATCTGCAGTGCTGCAGTGGCTTGGCAGCGCCGAAGGCATCGTAGCGACGCCCCATAGCCAACGTAGTAGCGCGCAAATCCAGATAAGGCTGCGCAGCAATCAGCAGGTTCTGCCAATCACCGAGTTGATCGACCGCATAGAAGCAAGCCTGGGGACAGCGGTGCAGACCGCAGTTAAGCGCGCAGACGAACAAGCCTTTGCCTTGGCCAACGGCCAGAATCTGATGTTCTGCGAAGACGCCGCACGACGCCTGCACAAGGCGCTACGGCAAATGGAATGGAGCACGGCCTTCAAGCTGCGCGTGGAACATGCAGAAAGCCTGCATGCCCACGATGCTGTCGCGACCAGCCAGTGGCAATGGGATGTCAGCTGCGCGGCTTGACCGAGCCGCAGTCATTACCCAACCACACGGCACGGGTGTTCATGCTGCCTTGCTGCTGTACACCCGAAGCGTTGAATGTACCGTTGACCTGGGTGGTGAATTCCCGGTCACTGAGGAAAGTCGCCTGGCCACTGCCCTGCGCTTTGGGGCAGCTGAACTGGAACTTCCATACATTGCCGGTGCGGTCGGTTATCTTTTGTGTACAACCTGACTTCGGGTCCTGCAGAGGGATATCGTTGGTTGCCACCTGTTCTGGCGTCAGGCACGAGCGCACCCCCTTACCCCCAACAGTCACTCCCTGCTTGGCCAGCACCCCTTCCATCATCGCGCGCTGCTCTGGCGGCAGGTTCTTCAACTGGCCGAGCATGAACTCCATATCGGGTAACGGCTTGCCATCGACCTGCATGTTGCTGGTGGTCAGCTCCCACAAACCTGGCTGTAGCATTTGAGCATGCACCAGCGGGCTGCTCACACCTAGGGCCAACGCCAACAGTGGCAGACGAATCTTCATGGACGAACGCTCCTGGAAAAAGCCGGCCAAGCGGGCCGGTCTGTGCCTTAGACGCCAAATCCACCTGCAGGTTGCAAGGCGGACCGGGAACGTGTTCTGTTACTCAAGTGTACTCGGCAAGCAGGATGAATATGGACTACCACAGCCCCTACTTCTTCGGTTACCTACTCGGCCTGGTTCACCTGCTGGGTATCGTCGCCGCACTGCACGCACTGTTCACCGTGCGCACTGCTCAGGGCGCAATCGCCTGGGCCATGCCGTTGTTCTTCATCCCTTACCTCACCCTGATCCCTTACCTGATTTTCGGTGCGCGCTCGTTCTATGCCTACATCAAGGCCCGGCGCCAGGCCAACCAGGAAATGCATGTGGCCATGGCCAACCTCAACTGGCGGCCTTGGGTAGAAGAAGCCCTCACGGCCCGCGAGTCGGAAAGCTATGCGGCATTGCGCGCCATGCCCAAGCTCGGGCGCATGCCCTGCCTTGCCAATAACGAGGTGAAGCTGCTGATCGATGGCAAGGCAACATTCGATGCAATATTTGCCGCCATCGAAAAAGCCCGCGACGTGGTGTTGGTGCAGTTCTTCATCATCCATAACGACAACCTTGGCAAAGCATTGCAGGAACTGCTGCTGCGCAAAGCCGCCGAGGGGGTGCGGGTGTTCGTGCTGTATGACCGTGTCGGCAGCCATGCCTTGCCGGCAAGCTACAGCCAGTTGATGCGCGACGGTGGTGTACAGATTCATGCCTTCGCAACCCGCCGGGGCTGGTTCAACCGCTTCCAGGTTAACTTCCGTAACCACCGCAAAATCGTGGTGGTGGATGGCTTGCTCGGTTTCATCGGCGGGCACAACGTGGGCGATGAGTACCTCGGTGGCCACCCGCAGCTTTCACCTTGGCGCGACACCCACGTGCAGATCAGCGGGCCGGTGCTGGCCTGCCTGCAGGAATCGTTCGCCGAGGACTGGTACTGGGCCACGCGCCAGCTACCGCCGCTGATTCTGCCGGACGCCTACCCTGACAACGGCGTGCTGTGCCAAGCCTTGGCCAGCGGCCCGGCCGATCCACAGGAAACCTGCTCGCTGTTCTTCCTTGAGGCGATCCATTCAGCCACCCGGCGCGTGTGGATCACCAGCCCGTACTTCATCCCCGACGAGGCGGTGTTCGCCGCGTTGCGTTTGGCGGTACTGCGTGGGGTCGATGTGCGAGTGCTGATTCCGTCACGCCCAGACCATCGCATTGTCTATGCCGCCTCCAGCCTTTTCGCCTTCGAAGCGGTACGTGCAGGTGTACGCATGTTCCGCTACCAACCGGGCTTCCTGCATCAGAAGGTGGTGCTGGTGGATGACGATGTCAGCGCTATAGGCAGTGCCAACCTGGACAACCGCTCGTTCCGCCTGAACTTCGAAATCACCCTGCTGACAGTCGATCGCGGCTTCGCTGATCAGGTCGAGAACATGCTGAACAATGACTTTGAACAGGCACGGGAAATTACTGCGGAGGACAGCCGCGATACTCATCGGCTGCAGCAACTGGGGATGCGGATTGCTCGGCTGATTTCGCCGATCCTGTGAAGCTGGATGCGGTCACTGTGGGAGCGGGCGTGCCCGCGAAACAGGCGGCGCAGTGGATGGCCCGGCTTTGCCGGTGTTCGCGGGCTCGCCCGCTCCCACAAAAACTGCGCCAGACAGAATCTCCCACAGCGGTTGCGTTATTAGCGATACAGGTCTTCACGCGTCCAAGGCAGGTCATGGTGCCCATCGGCGTACGGCTTCACGGCCAGAATCTGATGCAGGTTGATCCAGCCCTTCTGGAAGGCATAGGCACACCCGGCCAGGTACAGGCGCCAGATGCGCAAGGTCTTCTCGGGCACCAGCGCCGCCGCCTTGTGCAGCTGGTTCTCCAGGTTCTCGCTCCAGTGGTGCAAGGTCTTGGCGTAGTGCAAACGCAGGCTCTCCACGTCTACTACCTCCAATCCCGCTTCACAGATGCTGGCACTGATCATCGACAGGTGCGGCAGCTCGCCATGGGGGAACACGTAGCGATCGATGAACTCGCCAGCGCCACGCCCGACCGGGCGACCATCCACATGCTTGGCGGTAATACCGTGATTCATCACCAGGCCCCCTTCCCTCACGGCACCGAACAGCTTCTGGCTATACAGCGCCAAGTTGGCATGCCCGACATGCTCGAACATGCCAACGCTGACAACCTTGTCGAAGCGGCCGTCCTGAGGCAGGTCGCGGTAGTCGAGAATCTGCAGGTCGACCTTGTCGGCCAACCCCTCTGCCTTCACCCGCTTGCGACCGAGCTTGAGTTGCTCCTTGCTCAAGGTGATACCAAACACCTTGGCGCCATATTCGCGAGCAGCGAAACGCGCCAGCCCGCCCCAGCCGCAGCCGACGTCGAGCAGGTAGTCACCTGCGTCCAGGCGCAGCTTGCGGCACAGATGATCGAATTTGTCCTGCTGTGCCTGATCCAGTGTGTTGTCCGGCTCGCGGAAGTAGGCGCACGAGTAGGCCATGTCCTGATCCAGCCATAGCTGGTAGAACGCGTTGGAAACATCGTAATGGTAGGAAATGGCTTCGGCGTCGGTGCTCTTGTCATGGGCCCGGCGCTGCGGTGGGGCGTCGTCCTCATCGGTCAGTAGCGCTTCGCTCAGCTCATCGCATACGCGGATGGCTTCACCAATATCGCCCTCCAGCTCCAGCTTGCCTTCGACGAATGCCGTGCCCAGCTGGTCCATGCTCGGGTGGCTCAACTGGCTGATCAGCTGTGGCTCCTTGACCAGGATAGTGACCTGCGGGCTAGGTCCCAGATCGAACTGGTTACCGTCCCACAGTTTCAGCCGCAGCGGCAGATGCAGGCTCTGCAGTGCCGGTGGAAGTTGCGCAAGCATGAACGACCCTCCTGTCCGTATTTGGCCACGACGCCTGATATTTCGAACGTCGCCGGATCAGAGTAGTTCATTCGTGGGATGTTTCCTCTAAACGAGACCATGGTCTAGAACCAACTGATCTTATCCACACAGCAGATTGTATACAATTTTTGCATCTCAGCTTAACCTTGTGCCCCTCTTGCGCTTCTTCATCCTGGAGTTGAACCCATGAAATCCTATGACGTGGTGATCATCGGCGGTGGCCCTGGCGGCTACAACGCAGCCATCCGCGCCGGCCAACTGGGCCTGAGCGTAGCCTGCGTGGAAGGCCGCTCTACCTTGGGCGGCACCTGCCTGAACGTGGGCTGCATGCCCTCCAAGGCGCTGCTGCATGCTTCCGAGCTGTATGAAGCCGCCAGTGGTGACGAGTTCGCCCACCTCGGTATCGAAGTCAAACCTAACCTCAACCTCGCCCAGATGATGAAACAGAAGGACGAGAGCGTGACCGGCCTGACCAAGGGCATCGAGTACCTGTTCCGCAAGAACAAGGTCGACTGGATCAAGGGCTGGGGCCGCCTGGATGGCGTCGGCAAGGTCGTGGTCAAGGCTGAGGACGGTAGCGAAACCGCACTGCAGGCCAAGGACATTGTCATTGCCACCGGCTCCGAACCTACGCCCCTGCCGGGCGTGACCATCGACAACCAGCGCATCATCGACTCGACCGGCGCGCTGTCGCTGCCACAGGTGCCCAAGCACCTGGTCGTCATCGGCGCCGGCGTGATCGGCCTTGAGCTGGGTTCGGTATGGCGCCGCCTGGGCAGCCAGGTCACGGTCATCGAATACCTCGACCGCATCTGCCCGGGCACCGACGAAGAAACCGCCAAGACCCTGCAGAAGGCCTTGGCCAAACAAGGCATGGTGTTCAAGCTGGGTAGCAAGGTGACCCAGGCGAACGCCAGCGCCGATGGCGTGAACCTGACCCTGGAGCCAGCAGCTGGCGGCACCGCAGAAACGCTGCAGGCTGACTATGTACTGGTCGCCATCGGTCGCCGCCCTTATACCAAAGGGCTGAACCTGGAAAGCGTGGGCCTGGAAACCGACAAGCGCGGCATGCTCGACAACGATCACCACCGCACTTCCGTGCCGGGTATCTGGGTGATTGGCGACGTCACCTCCGGCCCGATGCTGGCGCACAAAGCCGAAGACGAAGCGGTGGCCTGCATCGAACGCATCGCCGGCAAGCCCCACGAGGTCAACTACAACCTTATCCCTGGCGTGATCTACACCCGCCCGGAGCTGGCCACCGTGGGCAAGACCGAAGAGCAGCTCAAGGCCGAAGGGCGTGCCTATAAAGTCGGCAAGTTCCCGTTCACGGCCAATAGCCGCGCCAAGATCAACCACGAGACCGAAGGCTTCGCCAAGGTCATCGCTGATGCCGAGACTGATGAAGTGCTGGGTGTGCACCTGGTAGGTCCAAGCGTCAGCGAGATGATCGGTGAGTTCTGCGTGGCCATGGAGTTTTCGGCCTCGGCGGAAGACATCGCCCTCACCTGCCACCCCCACCCTACCCGCTCCGAGGCCCTGCGCCAGGCAGCGATGAATGTGGACGGGATGGCGATGCAGATATGATGTGAGATAGCCGGGGGCTGCTTTGCAGCCCATCGCGACACAAGGCCGCTCCTCCAGGAGAACGCAATTTCCTGTAGGAGCGGCCTGGTGTCGCGACGGGGCGCAAATGTTGCCTATTAATAATCTTTGTCACAAAACCTCTTGGATTTCGCGGCCTAGCGGGGACGCTGATCCTGGGGAATCAAAAATAAAGGTTGTCACAAGGCATAGTTTTTCAAAAATTCTTGGGCTTTTTCGTTTAATAAAGGTTGTCACAACAATAAAGGTTGTCACAGAAAAGGTTCAGCCACAGAAAAATCACAGAGATATACCGTGCAAAAACCCCGGAAAAATTATGATGGTATCTTTTAGGGGGACGGGTAACCGGTGCTACCGCTCTTTCGTTTTGGATAATTAAAACTGTCGCGGGGTATTAAAATCTGTCGCAGGCTGGCCGCCGTCGTGACGGGCCGTTACCAAATTAGTATCCTCCAGTGCTGCTAGCTGGGCTTCGCTCCTGACAGACGGGCCAGGTGGCTATGGCTCAAATTCTGGCTTTCTGAATCTTAACTGCGTCTTTGAGACATGGAGGTTGACTTGGCTTGCGTGGGCTTAGTGAACGGCTGCCGCACTGTGGCCTCAGTGCTTAGCGATGAAGATTGGAAGAAAGTCGTGAAGCTGTCGAAACGCCGCCAGGTGCTCATGGCGGATACGAATCTTCCTGCACAGGCCAAAACCCGTAGATGGGATGGCGGCATCACCAGGTACTTTTCCCATTTCCCTGGAGAGAGCCCAGAGGGCTATACCAATACTGAAAGCCCAGAACATATCGCCATGAAGATGGCCATCTATAAAGCACTGGTCGATCTAGGCATTCGAGCCGAGCTTGAAGACGGTGTAGACGATTGGCGAGCTGACATACTGGTTGGCGACTCAGCCTTTGCTCCGCGCCTAGCAATAGAAGTGCAGATTTCGCCCCAGTCAGCGCAGCAGACATATGTGCGTACTGAGCAACGCAATCGGTCTGGTGTTCCCACCCTTTGGATTTTCGGCAGTGCCGGCCTGACGGGCGTTATCTGCGAGGATCTAGCACGGAGCAACCCCGTCTTCATCGCAAATACGCCCCAGGATGCAGCCGATATAGCTAGCGCGGTGTGTCGTGGCCATGCATTCTACGATGACTTGTTGCAGTACCAGCAAACGCCTGCCAGGCCAGTTGCACTACTCGTGAACTGTACATGCGGGGACAGATGGCTATATCCGTTCGGTTCCGTTTTGCTTCTTAACAGAATCTCTGGGGAAACAGCCCCGTTGTTCATCAGTTGCTTTAGGACTAGCAAGGTTGGGAAAGGGCTTCTACCTTCAGCCAGAATGAGGGCCGTGGAAAGGTATTTCGACTTGGGCATGTCTTCCGTGAAAGCAAGCGCCGAAAAATATGGTGTTGGATTTGGTCAGCCATCCGAGGTATGGCATCGCTATGGGCGATTTGGAAACATAAAATCTGGCATTCGGGTATGGGAGCGTAGCTATAGCTGCCCGGCCTGCGCCAGTACGCCTGAACCGCTGACGCGGGGATTACCAAAAGGGGTAGACCTGTTGATGTGCCCAGTCCCAGTCGCCACCACCGTCGATGCGCGTTCTGTTCTTAACGTCACATCGTGCTGGAGAACGTACAGGCAGGATGGCTGGGTTGAGTCTGTAATGTGTGAGCGTAGATGGAAGGATGAATTCATCTACCCGCTCAGGTCAGCGATTGCGCAGGCGTGACTGGCTGAACCGTTGCAAGTGCCGAATCTGCTGGTTGCGGCAGTTTTAATTCTCTACGCCTCCGCTCCACGGCAGCGAATTGAGGCATTGCGACAGTTTTGCGTTTCCTCCAGAGCTGGCTTGATGCCCACAAAGCCTGCCTTCGCCGCGACAGTTTCAATTCTCCAAATCCAGAGCCCATTGGTGGCTCGCAGGCACCCGAGCGACACTGCAGCAGTCACCTACGGATGGACGCAAACGGAACGGTCGTAAGCCGTAACCGTCCGGGCAACACACCTTCCTGATGCCATCGCTTAAGGCGATGGTGTCCACCTAAATTTAAGTGGACACCATTTTTAGCCTTTTTAAGCGGACGTGTAGGATTTGGAAATAAATGCGACGTTTTGGAAATTTATGCGACGTTTTCGGGATTATTCGTGACATAACCTCACTCTCTACGGCGCAGCTGCCGAGCTCTTCCAGAAATATCATGGAATGGCCAATCAACGTCTTAGCTGCATGCGGATCAGGGTGTCGTCACGACCCCAAAAATGATGGAGCAATTCAGCCGCCAAATGCGCTGCAATCAACCAATAACGTCAGTGTTAAGTAAGGGGCCGGCGAAGTCATCTACTCAGCCAGCAGATCAAGAGCGATAAGGGCAATTGTGTCCACGATTTTTTAAGCGGACGCAATTACTCTTAACGTGAGGATCCCCATGCGCCAACGGCACACCTATTCCAAATTCCTCAAAGCCCAAGTCATTCAGGAATGCCAGCAACCGGGCATCTCTGTCTCCAGTGTCGCCCTGAGGCATGGCATCAACGCCAATGTCGTCCGTCGATGGCTGCCGTCCAAGCGCAACAATGCGGCGGTCGCGAATTTACCGGCTTTTGTGCCCCTACCGCTTGCCCCTGCGGATCAGGCAATGCCTGAGCCATCAATCAGCATCGACATACCGTACGAGCAAGGGGTCTTGACCGTGAGATGGCCGGCTTCCGATCCGGCAGGATGTGCACGGTTTGTGCGCGGCCTGACACGATGATTCGTATCGACTCGATCTGGCTCGCCACCGACCCCCTGGATATGCGCGCCGGTACCGAGACCGCCTTGGCGCGGGTAGTGGCAGTGTTCGGTGCGGCGCAGCCGCACTGTGCTTATCTGTTTGCCAATCGCCGCGCCAATCGCATGAAAGTGCTGGTGCACGACGGCCAGGGCATCTGGCTCGCGGCCCGTCGTTTGCACCAGGGCAAGTTCTTCTGGCCCGGCTCTCGACACGGTACACAGATGGAATTGGGGGCCGAACAATTGACCGCTTTGGTGCTGGGTTTGCCCTGGCAGCGCCTCGGGTCGAGCAACACAATTTCCTTCCTCTGATGCCGGCCATGGCCGGCCTGTCCGGGTAATTGGCCGATGAGCCTGTCGTCGATTTTGGCCTGTTCTGGCAAAGTCGGCGGCATGATTTCACCTTCCCATCTCAACCAACTAGATCCTGAATAACTGCGCGCTTTGGCGGCGCAGTTGATGCAGCGTGTCGAGACCCTCGACCATCAAGTCGACACGCTGGGTAAGACCGTTGAGACGATGGGCCAGAAGATCAACCGCGACCAAACGCTGATCCAGAAACTGACCCACGAAATCGCTCAGCTTAAGCGCTTCAAGTTTGCCAAGCGCAGCGAACAATTAATCAGTCCAGCTCAAGCCAGCCTGCTCGATGACCTGATCGACGCTGACATCGCGGCCATCGAGGCGGAGCTGGAGGCGCTGCAAGCCACTCCCGTGTCGACCGAGACCAAGCAGAAACCTAAGCGCACAACTTTGCCGCAGCAGTTCCCGCGTACCCTGATCCACCACGAGCCGGACAACACCCAATGCACTTGCGGCTGCGCCCTCAAGCGCATCGGCGAGGATGTCAGCGAAAAACTCGACTACACGCCGGGCGTGTTCAGCGTCGAACGCCACATCCGTGGCAAGTGGGTTTGTGATCAATGTGAAACTTTGATCCAGGCACCGGTACCGGCACAGATCATCGACAAAGGCATCCCGACCGCCGGCTTGCTGGCCCAGGTGATGGTCGCCAAGTACGGTGATCATTTGCCGCTGTATCGTCAGGAAATGATCTTGCCCGGGCTGGCTTGGCCATCCCCCGCTCAACCCTGGCGCAGTGGGTCGGTACCTGCGGAGTGCAGTTACAGCCGCTGGTCGATGCCCTACGCGAGGCAATACTTGAGCATGACGTGGTGCACGCTGACGAAACCCCGGTGCCGGTACTCATGCCTGGTGCGAAGAAAACCCATCGTGCCTATGTCTGGGCTTACGCCACCAGCGCGTTTGCCGACATCAAGGCGGTGGTTTACGACTTCAGCCCCAGCCGTGCGGGCGAACATGCCCGGCGCTTCTTGCAAGACTGGAAGGGCAAGCTGGTGTGTGACGATTTCGGGGGTTATAAAGCCTCGTTTTCGCTCGGCGTGACCGAACTCGGCTGCATGGCCCATGCTAGACGCAAGTTTTTCGACCTGCATGCCACTAACAAAAGCCAGCTAGCCGAACAGGCCTTGCGTTACATCCAGTTACTCTACGAAATAGAGCAAGACGTCCGCGACTTGGAGCCAGATCTACGCCGCCGAATACGACAAGAAAAAGCTGTACCGGTGATGGATGCATTGCATGCCTGGATGATCGTCCAGCGCGAACGTGTGCACGACGGGGTGGCTATCGCCAAGGCCTTCGACTACAGCCTGAAACGTTGGACGGCACTGTCTCGCTACCTCGATGACGGTGCGATCCCCATCGACAACAACCACGCGGAGCAGCAAATCAGACCGTGGGCCTTAGGTCGCAAAAATTGGCTCTACGCCGGATCGGTGCGCAGCGGCCAACGTGCAGCGGCGCTGATGAGCCTGATCCAATCGGCCAAACTCAACGGCCATGATCCGTACGCCTATCTGAAGGACGTGCTCATGCGACTGCCAACGCAACGGGCAAGCGAGATCGCGGAGCTGTTGCCGCATAGCTGGATGCCGTTACGCAACCTGTAATCCCCACGCGCTTACAGTGTTAATGCCGAGGAAGCACTCGATCTGAGTTTAGGCTCCCGACACTCGTCACCCATCCGCCACGGCGCATAAGAATAAATCTCATTGTCGCATCAAACATGGGATGTTAGGATCATCCCCTTTGAAGCTTCTTGCTCGGTGACAATCATGCAAACAACTTTCCCTGGTTCATCGGTGGTCAGCTCTACGAAAAGTCGCCACTGGATTTCATCCACCATTGATGCAATCCGTCTACGCATCGCCAACCAGACACTGCGCGTTGGTGATCGACTGCCAGCCGAGGCAGAGCTGCTTGAGCAGATTGGCGGCAGTCTCAACACGGTGCGCCAAGCGGTACGAACGCTTGTGAACTGGCAGTTTCTGGAGTTCCGCCCAGGCGATGGCTTGTACATTGGAAAAGCTCGGCAGTCAGTCGAGGCATGGCGGCAACACAATCGGACCGGCATCCGCGATCACTTGGAAATGCAGTATCTGCTGGAGGTGGACGCAGCGCGTCTGGCTGCGCGTCGTCGCAACATGAACGATATTCGCCGCTTGAGGGAGTGCCTGGCATTACGCGGTGAGTACAGCACAAACGACAACTTGGATGACTTCATCATTCGTGATCGCGAACTGCATATGGCAATTGCCGTTGCTTCTCACAACCTGGCGCTGCAAACGATGTATCGCTCTTTCAGCGTTTTAATGCGCAGCCATATGTTCGCGATTTTTGCTGACGGACAATTGCTGGACATTGATTTTGCGGCCCACAACGCGGTCGTTGAATCGATCATTTACGGCGATGAGGAAGCAGCTGTGGCGTCAGTGAAAGCAATGCTGATCCCGCCAATTGAACAACTCAACCAACTCTTGGGCAACGACAGCGGTGCTCTAACCCAGGCCGAGCGCTTGGGCACTATGTGGGTTTAAACATGAGCAGACAGATTTTTTCCATCAGTCAATGCACACGCATTGAAATGCGATTGCTCAAGGCATTGCGCGCGTTGAAATGGAAGGACAACTGGCCGGCACAGGCTGGTTTTTTTCTAGAAGAAATTGGACTGGAATCTTCGCAGACGTTTGTTTTTTCGAGCCTGATTGACGCTGTGATCAAGGCTGACCCCGAGTTTTATTTACTTGGTCCTGTCTCACCTTTTGTCTCGCGCGATGAGCTGAATTTGCTGGCGGCACTAGGAAATGCATCTCGCAAAGCCATCAATAGCACTGAGGGTCAGGACATCACTATCCCCCCTGTGGTGGGAACCTTGGTAGATGAATGCGGAGCGGAGTTGCGCAAGGCAAGAGTGCTCATGAAGACCCGCTCCCCCCTGATGAACAGTCGAACAGTGCCAGGCATCACGTCCCAAGTCGTTTCATTTCAGGATGATCGAACGCTTCGTAACGTCAAGGTGGTGTCAGTTCATCGGCCGACGCCTGGTGTGAGGCGCGTTATTTTAGGTGGCCACTCACTGAAGACGTTCCAGACAGATTTGCCTGCGCAATGGGTGAAAATCTTTCTACCGGACGGCACTGCTCACCCTGTAGGTCGCGCCTTCACCATTCAACACTTTGATGCAGTTAAGAAGGAGCTCACGTTCGACATTACGCTGCACGAAAGAGGGCCAATGTCTCGATGGGCATTGAACGCCAAACCAGGAAATGCACTGCAACTCGCTGGCCCACGTGGTGGTTTTAAGGGTGTAAGCCCAAGATCGTGGCTGCTTTTGGCCGCAGACGAAACAGGTCTGCCTGCGATCGCGTCTATCGTGAGACAGCTGCCTGCTGACCTCGTGGTGCATATATTCGCCGAGATTGCGGACGAAACCGAACGCCCATTCTTGGAGGTTCAACCTCGCGTACATATTCGATGGATCTACCGAAATGGCTCGCCAACCCAGGATCCTGAAACCTTGAGCGAAGTACTTCGCTACAGCCCACTCCCAGCCACTGGTGGTGATGCCTGGATCGCTGCCGAAGCCTCGGTCATTCGAACTATTCGCACGCATTTGTTGCGAGAACGTGGATTCGAATTGGGCCGTGTTCACGCCGCTGGCTATTGGAAGCGTGGCGAGCAGGATCACTGTGATTTAGCTGCTGGCTAAAAACTACTATAGCCTATCGGAAACAAGACATGGATAACCGGTGCATATTCATCGGCGGGGCTTCGTTCGCCTTGGTTTTGGGGTTTGCCCCGCAAACCGTGCTAGCTGCAGTTGTGGATGGTAAATCTGCAGACCCCGCTCCAGCAGGAACTATTGTCCTCACCGATGTGAAAATAGAAGGCACAGCAGTCGAGCAGACCGATGAGGTGAATGGCGTAGTCGCACACCAATCAAAGGCCGGCACGAAAACAGCTGCTGACCTCTCCGAGGTACCACAGTCAATCTCGGTTGTGGGTCGTACACAGATGAATCAACAAAAGGCACAGACCGTAGCCGAGGCTCTTAAGTACACGCCAGGAGTGTTTGCTGATGCCCGTGCGGATGGCTTGTTCGATGGATTGTTCATTCGTGGGTTTGGTGGCTTCGGCGGCCTTGCGAACTTCTCCAAGCTGCTCGATGGTTTGCCACTTCAATCAGGGCAATACTTGGCGACCCCAGCGGTAGACCCTTACCTGTTGGAACGTATTGACGTGCTCAAAGGGCCGGCTTCTGTGCTGTATGGGCAGACCAGCCCCGGTGGCGTGGTCAACCTGGTCAGCAAGCGCCCAACCATGACAGCGCAGCATGAAGTCGAACTCCAGACAGGTAGTCGGGGACGCGAGCAGATCGCGACTGACCACTCCGGCCCCATCGATGATCAAGGGTTGTGGAGTTATCGACTCGCCGCAATCAGCAAAAGAGCCGATACCCAGATCGATCGCACTGAAGAACAACGCGTTGCGATTGCCCCCAGTCTGACCTGGCGCCCCAACGATGATACTTCGTTGACCCTGCTCGCCAGTTATCAGAAGGACCCGTCCAGCTACTACACCGGTTGGGTACCTGCCTCGGGGTCAGTACTGAAGAGTAGTAATGGAAAAATATCGCGACACTTTAATCCTGGAGAGCCTTCGGTTGATGCCTACGACCGTGAGCAAACGCTTTTTGGTTATGAATTCAGCCATCAGTTAAATGACACGTGGTCGTTCAGACAGAACACCCGCTACATGGACCTCAACTCTGAATACAAAGGGTTCATGGTCAATTTTGTAAATCCTTTTTCCGCCACGCAGCCCGGCGAGCTCAATCGACTGGCTGACCACAGCATTGAGAAGCAGCAGACTTTCAGCGTCGACAACCAACTAGAGGCGAACTTCAATACTGGCGCTCTGGAACACAAGGCACTGATTGGATTTGAGCATGATCGCGCGCGCTCCAGCATGCGATTTGGTCGATCCTTCAGTGTGAATGGAATCAACTATCTGCACCCGGCTTACGCCGACGCCATCGTACTGCCTGCGTTGACGAGCCACACCGTGCAGACCCCTGAACAGAACGGTTTGTACCTGCAGGACCAGATTAAAGCGGGTAAGTGGACTTTCCTCACTGGTCTTCGTCAGGACTGGGTGAAATCAAGCACTGAAGATAAAACCGCCGGCAGCCGCACTCACCAATCAGACCAGGATCTGAGCGGCCGCGTTGGCGTCGTATATGCCTTCGATAATGGAATCTCGCCATATGCCAGCTATTCCACTTCATTCGAGCCTGTAATCGGAACGGATGCGCAGGGTCAAGCTTTTCAGCCCACCAAGGGCGAGCAGTATGAGATAGGCGTCAAGTACCAGCCTGTAGGGTGGGACAGCTTTATCACGCTCTCTGCATTTCAAATCAAGCAAAAGAACGTCCGATCCACTGACCCCGACAACGCGCTTTATTACGTGCAGATCGGAGAGGTCCGCGTTCGAGGGGCAGAGTTGGAGGCGCGTGCAAATCTGACCGATCAAATAAGCCTGCTCGCGGGCTATTCGGTCCTTGATCCTGAAGTGACTAAAGATACCGACAATACCAATGAAGGCAATCGTCCCGTTTCGGTGCCATTGAGTCAGGCATCTGCCTGGTTGGACTACGCGTTCAGAGGGCAACTCGATGGCCTCAGCAGCGGCATAGGTCTGAGGCATATTGGGAAGTCTTACGGGGATACAAGTAATGATCTCTCCGTTGATTCCTACACGTTGGTGGATGCCGCTCTCCGATATGACCTGGGCAAAGCTTCCTCTGCGCTGAAAGGTTGGTCAGTCGCCGTCAACGTGAACAACCTAAACAACAAACACTACGTAGCTTCCTGTTTCTCTGAGGGTGGCTGTTTCTATGGCGCAGAGCGAACCACGCTCGCGAGCTTGAAATATTCCTGGTGAGGTATGTATGGGTGCGTTGAATCGTTTGCAGGACGAAGTGATGCATCGTAAGCCTCACTTAGCCCTCAAGTCGTTCTGGGTATTGTTTTCGGTCGGGCTGTTGTACGTGTCTTTCGGTGTCTGTTTTGGACTCCTCGAGTATGGAGTCCCTCCGATCTTGATGTCCCGAGGGGTCGATCTGGCATCAATGGGATGGGTAATAGCGCTGTACATCCCGTTTGGCCTGACATTCCTATGGGCGCCGCTGATCGATGCAAAATCACTACCCTGGTTGAGCTATCGCATTGGTTGGATTGCACTTTCGCAGTTGCTCAGTTCGGCACTGCTGGTCGTGATCGCGCTCGGCGAAAATTACTCACCGGCAGTGTTGTTTGGCCTGGGCCTGGCCGTCTGCTTCGCAATCGCAACCATGGATCTTGCGCTCGATGCGTTGGCTGTGGATATCGTCGGATCAAAATACCGGGCGACGGCTGCCGGACTGAAAGTCGCGGCATTGGCGCTGGGCGGACTGATTGGAGGCGGCGTGCTGGTTGGGTCGTTCGATCGCTTGGGCTGGAGCGGCACTTTTTTGCTGACGGCGGCATTACCGCTGGTGACATTGCTGCCTGTGCTCACACTGATATATGCCGATAGACCGCAATCCTTCGGTGCAGCACGGGCAAGTATTCTGACCACTCTTCGCAGGCCCGGAGCGCTAAGGCAGACCCTGTTGCTCTCACTTACCACCACAGCAACCATCGCGCTGGTTTACTTCCAGCGGCCAATATTGGTTGAAATGGGAGTGCCACTCAGTGACATCGGTTGGGGCCTGGGAACCCTAGCGCCGATTGCTAATAGCTTTGCTGCTCTGGCCATCGTGCCGATTCTGGCCCGGACCTCTCCAGCAAAAACACTTGCGATGCTGGTGTGCTTATCGGCGCTTTTCGCTGGCGGCACAGTTATGAGTATTCAGATGGCCTCTACCAAAGCAGTCATGGTCTGGGCGTTGCTCCAAGGGGTTGCAAGCAGCGCACTGTCGGTCATTATTTACGCGCTCATTCTCAAATGGTCCAGCCGGGACCAGTCCGCCACTGACTACTCAGTTCTCTGTGGCACCAGTCGTTTGCTAGCGACGGTGACGCTCATGGTTGTGCCTCAAGTCATCCCGTACCTGAATTGGGCAGCGTTCTACGCACTCGCGATAGCAACACTGTGCATTGTTGCCCTCCTGATTCGCCGGGAGGTAGCCGATTTAGCAGGCTCGGGGTCATAACTAACCAGTCATTTTTTCCACTCGCGCGCAACAATCGGCTCGGGCAGATCGAACTTCAAAACTTTCAATATTAAACGCATGACGTATTAGAGCGCCGCTGCGCCCCAGAAAAAACTTGACTAACTCATTGCGACCTCAAGTGTCGTTCTACTCGTAATCTTTTCCGCCAATCAATATACGCCACGAATAATTAACTATGACCAACGCTCAATTCAAACGAATTCAATCTCTCAGACATCGTAAATCTCGATCGGAGCAGCGCGCTTATTTAGTTGAGGGGGAGAAGTGCGCCCGTGAATGGTTGATGTCAACAGTACAGCTGCATTGCATTGTCGCAGTTAGAAGCTGGATCGAAACCAATGCCGAGTTGATCGCTCGTCATCCGGAAGCCATCCTAATCCATGCTGAAGAATTTGAAATGGAGCGTCTAACCAATTTAACGCATGCACAAAAGGTCCTGCTGGTTGCGGAGCAGGCGGATGCTGTCGATTATTTTTCTCATGCCGATAATTGGCAACTGTACCTGGATAAAATACAGGACCCAGGCAACATGGGGGCGATCATCCGTATCGCTGACTGGTTTGGCATTCGCAATATTTTATGCTCACCAGACTGTGTTGAAATTTATAACCCTAAAGTAATCCAGGCCTCAATGGGCAGCCTTCTCAGAGTTGGATTTACTGAACTAACTCACGAACATTTTTTGACAATCAACAACAAGCCCATCTATGCAACTTCATTGGCGGGAAAAAACATAAAGAAACTCGAACAGCGGCCCTGTGGTGTAATCGCCATGGGCAATGAGGGCCGAGGATTATCCGAAGTGATCCTGCAGTCAGCACAGTATCAAATAATGATACCGCGGGTAGGTGGTGCAGAGTCCCTTAACGTTTCAGTCGCTGCAGGCATTATCTGCTCCGAGTTAATCCTGGGATAAGTGGACTGAGCAGCAATAGAACACTGTCAAATTCGACACTTTAACGACCTATCGCCGCTGAAATTTATGAGGGCTGACATGCCTCCTTTTAGTACGAAATCGTGAAAATTCACAGCCCATAACATGGGATGTTAGGATCAATGGCGTTGTGTCGTTAAACATGGGATGTTAGGATGAATAACATTCAGCCTTAGCACGGTAACGATCATGCGCACCTCAGCTCCCATCCCGACGATCATCCACTGCCCCCTCAGCATTGCTTGCCGGAAGACGTGATGGCCCTTAAGTCTCATCCGGGCTCTCACCAGCTGCGCATCCTATTTTCAGTCGGTTTTTTGTACCTCTCCTTTGGTATTTATTTCGGCCTGCTTGAGCAGGGCGTGCCCCCCATCTTGTTGGATAGAGGGCTGGATTTAACGTCGATGGGATGGGTCATTGCGCTCTATATCCCCTTCGGCCTGACGTTTCTATGGGCGCCCATGATCGATGGAAAAGCCTTGCCCTGGCTGGGGTATCGCATGGGTTGGATCGTGCTGTCCCAACTGGTCAGCTCATTGCTCCTGATCGTTATCGCCTTCGCCGGCGCTGCTTCGGCCAAGCTTTTATTTGGCCTAGGCATCGTGGCCTGTATTGCAATTGCAACCATGGATCTGACGCTCGACGCACTGGCTGTCGACATTGTCGGACCTAGGTACCGGGCCATGGCCGCGGGGCTAAAAGTTGCCGCACTAGGGTTAGGAGGGCTGATTGGAGGCGGGGTGCTGGTCGGCTCCTTCGATCAACTGGGATGGACAGGAACGTTCTTGGTGACAGCAGTAATACCACTGTTGATATTGCTGCCTGTGCTGTCACTGATGCCTGAAGATAAGCCGCGCGCCATGAGCGCTATGCCTGCCAGTATTCTGATTACCTTTTGCCGGCCAGGGGCTTTGAGGCAGATTGTTCTGCTTTCACTAAGCACCACCGCGACAGTCGCGCTGGTCTACTTCCAGAGACCGATTCTGGTTGAGATGGGCGTACCGCTGAGCGATATCGGCTGGGGATTGGGAACGTTAGCCCCGATCGCTAACAGCATAGCTGCGCTTGCGGTTGCCCCTATCCTGGCTCGAACTGCTCCAGTTAAGGCTTTGGCGCTGCTCGTAATACTGTCGGTGATTTTCTCCATCGGGACAGTGGTAAGCATTTCCGCAACATCCTCCAGAGCGGTAATGGTTTGGTCGCTGCTTCAAGGGATAGGAAGCAGTGCTCTGTCAGTAATCATTTATGCGCTCATTCTTAAATGGTCCAGCCAAGAGCAGTCTGCTACCGACTACGCCGTTCTGTGCGGCATCAGTCGCTTGTTAGCCACTGTGACGCTTATGGCTGTTCCTCAGGCGCTCCCTTATCTGAATTGGGCAGGGTTCTATGCCATCACCATAGGAACCCTGCTCGTCGTGACGTTCCTGATTCGGCGAGAGGTCGCTCACTTGGCGGAAGTGGGGCCATGACCAGCGATTCCTGCCGTTCTTGTTCGTGTTTTATTTCTCTCGCCTCGGAGGTTCAATCATGAGAATCAAACAAGATGTACTGGCGTTCGATGATGTTTTGCTGGTCCCTGCCTACTCGGACATCCTGCCCAAGGACACCGACCTGACCAGCCAGCTCACGCGCAAGATAAAACTGAATATTCCGCTGACCGCCGCCGCCATGGACACCGTTACGGAGTCGCGCCTGGCCATCGCATTGGCACAGGAGGGCGGTATCGGGTTTATCCATAAAAACATGACGATTAACCAACAGATATATGAAGTATCGAGGGTAAAACGCCATGAGTCGGGCGTGGTGCGTGACCCTTTAACCGTAATGGCAGATCAATCGATCGGCACGGTTATCTCACTGGCGGCTGAGTACAAAATCTCCGGATTTCCAGTGGTAGATAGCTTCAACCAACTGGTCGGCGTAGTGACCAACCGTGATTTGCGTTTTGCAGGCGAGATCGAAAAGCCGGTGTCGATGATCATGACGCCCAAGCAAAAACTCATCACGGTTCCGGATGGCTCCAGCATCGCCATGGCCAAAGCCAATATGCATCAGCACCGACTGGAAAGAGTTCTAGTGGTCGATGAGGACTTCCGACTGACAGGCCTGATTACCGCTAAGGACATTCAGAAATCCACCGAGCATCCTCTGGCTTGCCGAGACACGCTCGGCCGCCTGCGTGTAGGCGCTGCTGTAGGCGTTGGCCAAGATACAGATCTTCGTGTTGAGGCGCTTATCAAGGCCGGTGCTGATGTGATTGTCGTGGACACTGCTCACGGCCATTCAAAGGGTGTGATCGATCGCGTCCGCTGGATCAAACACTACTTCCCCGAAACTGAAGTTATTGCAGGCAACATTGCAACACCGGAAGCCGCCTTGGCACTGGTTAAGGCAGGGGCCGATGCTGTGAAGGTGGGTATCGGTCCTGGATCAATCTGTACGACCCGCGTCGTTACCGGAGTCGGTGTTCTTCAGATCTCCGCCGTGGCCAACATTGCTGAGGCACTCAAAGGAAGTGGCGTGCCGCTTATTGCAGATGGCGGCATTCGTTTCTCTGGCGACATCGCTAAAGCTCTGGCGGCTGGAGCGCACACCGTGATGTTGGGTGGCCTGTTTGCAGGAACTGAGGAAGCACCAGGTGAGACTGAGCTCTTTCAGGGGCGCAGCTATAAGAGCTATCGAGGCATGGGATCTTTGGCCGCAATGCAGCAAGGCTCCAAAGATCGCTACTTTCAGGACAGCACTCAGAGCGCTGACAAACTCGTGCCTGAAGGCATCGAGGGCCGGGTACCTTACAAAGGAGCCTTGTCAGCTATTGTCCATCAGTTGTTGGGTGGATTGAGGTCATCCATGGGGTATACCGGATGCGCAACCATCGAGCAGCTTCATGAGAAGGCCGAATTTGTTCGCATAACCGGTGCGGGCTTGCAGGAGTCGCACGTGCATAACGTGCAAATCACCAAGCAGGCGCCCAACTATCAAGGCTAAACAGACAGGTCTAGTTGCGACCAAACAGGTTGCGCTGGACCTGCACCAAATGCGCTTCAATCAGCTCGCGAGACAGCTTTTCGTCACGGTCACGCAATGCGTCAACAATAGCTCGGTGCTGACCTTCGTACTGGCTTCGGCGCTCCGGGGTCAACGAATTTTTCTTCAGCCGGCCCCACTCTCCCTCCTCTCGAACTTGAGTAATGAGCTCCAGAATCTTAAGGAAAAAGTTGTTATGCGTTGCCTCGGCGAACGCTTGGTGAAGTGCGCCATCCCAGTGCTCAAACTCTTCGATCGTCGTCGCGGCCTCAGAGCGGACAATGCACTCGCTCATTTTTTCGAAATCAGAAGCTGTGGCATAGCGGACGATCAGGCTTGGCATCTGGGTTTCGATCAGCAGTCGAGCTTCCATCAGCTCAGCTGGACTGGTCTGGGCAGAAGTAGGGCGTGCTTGTACCTGAGGGATGATCTGGCTGACGTTGTCTGAAACAAACGTTCCGCTGCCAACCGTCTGTGTAATCAAGCCCATTTCTTTGAGGTTCGACAACACGCGCCTGACAGCCCCACGTGAGGCTTGGAAAGATTCACTCAGTTCTCGTTCGGCAGGCAGCTTATGGCCTCCTGGAAGCCGGCCACTTTCGATCTCTTCGACCAGATACCTAGCCAAGTTCCGTGCACCGTCGGCGCGTACGGACTTTTGGGCCACTGCTTCACTCACGCTGAAAGCCTTGTCTGTAAGGGGATGGATGCCACTGGAGGTAAAAGATATACCAATTGGTCTTATTTTGCAAAAAAATGGTTGCAATGGATCTTTTGTGGTTCTATATTTCGCCTCGCCTGGACCAAAACAAGACCGCAAGAGGACCAATACCAATGAAATTCGCAACCATTGAAAACGCCGACGGCACCCAATCTGTTGTCGTCGTTAACAGCGAAACTGAGCGATTCTGGCCTGTTTCCGATCTGATTTCTGGTTTTAAGGGCGACATGAACCAATTGGTTCTTGAATGGGACCAGCTCAAGTCAGACCTTGCTCCTAAGGGAGAAGGCTTGCCGTTGGAAAGTGTGACCGTCAAAGCCCCCATTCTGCCACGTCGGAACCTGTTCTGCGTCGGCAAGAATTACCACGAACATGCTGCTGAGTTCAGCAAATCCGGCTTCGACCACAGCGCAAAAGAAGGCGAAGTCGCACCTGAGTTCCCGGTGGTTTTCACCAAGATTCCGGAATCCGTAATCGCTACCAACGAGCAGATCCCTCGCCACGCCAATGTGTCTGACCAGTTGGATTACGAAGCTGAGTTTGCAGTCATCATCGGTAAGGGTGGCCGAGGCATCTCGAAAGCCGACGCTTACTCCCACGTCTTCGGCTACACCATCGTCAATGACATGACCGCTCGCGATCTGCAAAAGCAGCACCGTCAGTGGTTCCTCGGCAAGTCGCTGGACGGCTTTTGCCCAATGGGCCCGTGGATCGCTACCTCTGATGAGGTGAACCCTGCTGATGCCACTATCAAGTGTTGGGTCAACGGTGAGCTGCGCCAGGACTCCAATGTTGGTCAGCTGATTTTCGACATTCCTACTCTGATCGAAACGATTTCCGCTGGCATCGAGCTTAAGCCTGGCGATGTCATCGTGACCGGTACCCCCGTTGGCGTGGGTATTGGCTTCACACCACCGCGATTCCTCCAGTCCGGTGACGTAGTACGAATTGAAATTGCCGGTATCGGCGCACTTGAAAATGAGGTAGCAGCATGAGTACTCAAATTCTGAATTACGTTGCAGTAGAAGTTTCGGGCGAGGGCACCCCACTGTTGTGCATCCACGGCCTGGGTGGCTCCTCCAATACCTGGACTCCGGTTCTTCCTGCTTTGGAAGGTTTCAAAGTAATTCGCATTGACCTGCCGGGCAGTGGCCGTTCTCCTCTGGGCAAAACTCCGCTTTCCATCGATTTCTACGTGGAAACGGTAGAGCGTGTGCTTGAATCGTTGAACATCGACAAAGTTCATCTGGTGGCTCACTCGATGGGCACGATTGTCGCTGCACACTTCGCAGCCAAACACCCTGAGCAGGTCAGCAGCCTGGCCCTCTTCGGACCATTGCTCGCCCCGCCAGATGCTGCGCGTGTGGGTATTCAGGCGCGTGCCGACCTGGCCGGCAGCGGCGGTGTTGCTGCTATGCAGGAAATTGCCGACGCAGTTGCAAAAGGCGCTACCGCCCAGCAAACCAAAGACAACCAACCAGCAGTTATCGCACTGGTTCGTGAATGCATCATGCGCCAGTCTGCGGAAGGCTACAGTCAGAGTTGTGCAGCGTTGGCCAAAGCTCAGCCAGCGGCAGTGGAGAACATCTCTGCACCTGTCCTGCTTGTGACAGGCGACCAGGATGGTGTGGCACCGGTTGCAGCAGTGCAGGCATTCACAGAGCGCCTGAGCAACGCACGTATGCAAACCCTCGAAGCTTGCGGTCACTGGACCACCTTTGAAAAACCAGAGCAATGCGTTAGCGAGCTGAAAAACTTCTACGCATCCATCGCGTAATTGATGTGGCGGTCGGCGTAACAACCTTCGCTGACCGCCACCGTTAAACAGGAGCGAGTCTTAAAGCAACCCGGCACTACGAGCCTGTGAAGCTCGATAAAAATTTCGGAGAATTCAGATGCACAATAATAAGATTGCATTCACGAATGTCACCATTTTCGACGCCAGCGGTGACAAGCCTTTCAAAGGTAGCGTTTTGGTTGAGGACAACCGCATCAAGCGCATCTTTCGCGGCAATGCCAAGCCGCATGATCTAGACGCCCAAACTATCGATGGTAAAGGCGCCTTTCTGATGCCTGGTATGACGGAGGCTCATACCCATTTCTCATGGAATGACCAGCCAACGCTCAACGCAATTCAGTTCATGCCACCCGAGGAGCATATTCTCTGGTGCGTAGGTGTCGCCAAACGTTACCTCGACATGGGCTGGACCTCTTGCATTGGAGCAGCCGCCGCCAAGCCTCGGCTGGACGTGGTCATGCGCAATGCGATCAACTCAGGGCAGTTCCCTGGGCCTCGCTACCTTGCCGGTAGCCAAGAGGTTTCCACGATCGGAGCTCTGGGTGATAACACCCTGCCACACCTGCCATTTCCAGAGCTGAACTTCGGCGCTTTGTGCTGCGGACCTGAGGAAATCCGCAAGTCGGTTCGCACCTTCATCAAGTACGGTGTCGATCATCTGAAGATTAACCTTTCAGGTGAATACATCGCGGGTATCCCAGCAGAAACCTCTCCCTTCTCGGAAGAAGAAGTAGCGATGCTGGTGAGCGAAACCAAACGATTCGGCAAGCGCGTTGCGGCCCACGCCCGTTCGGCTGAGTCGGTAAAACAATGTGTTCGTTATGGTATCGATATCATCTACCACGCCAGCTTCGCGGACGAAGAAGCACTCGACATGCTTGAGGCGAACAAGGAAAAGCATTTTGTAGCACCAGGGTTGGCGTGGTTGATCCGCACCACCTACAACGCGTCAGAATGGGGTATTACGCCGGCGATTGCGGAAAAGATGGGCTATAAGCGCGAGCTTGAAATTGCCTGTGAAACTCTGCAAAAGATGCACAAGCGTGGTATTCGCGTGCTTCCTGGCGGTGACTATGGCTTTGCCTGGATGCCTCATGGCACCAATGCAATGGACCTCGAGTACTTCACGACCTATCTGGGCATGAGCAACATGGAAGCGCTCGTTGCTGCGACCAAGCTCGGTGGCGAAATCATGATGCAAGGTAGCGAGCTTGGCCAAATCAAGGAAGGCTATCTTGCTGACCTGATGTTGGTCACGGGTAATCCACTGGCTGATATTCGCGTGCTTCAAAAACCTGAAAACATCGCACTGGTCATGAAAGACGGAGCCATCCACAAAAGCTCGTTTGCAATTCAACCTCCAGGTGCCGCTATGCATCACTTGCCAGGTCAGCAAAACGAACCAATGGCTATGGTATTTACATGATAAAGGGCGCCTCAGGGCGCCCTTATTCAATCTGCCCCCTAGGCTAAGGACTGATGCTCCCGACCATCATTCTCAAATCGATAGAGGCAACCATCACTTCCAAAACGTTGCGCCGATCTTGTTCATCCATTTTGCATTTCCAGGCTGCGTGCCTAGCAACTCGTCGAGCTTGGTTATCAGTGGTTGCAGCATATTGCGAGCGGCAAAGGCTGCTGACTCCTCATCGCCAGCCACAATGGCATCAACGATAATTTCGTGGTCTTTGAGGCTAGGCTCAGGCAATTGAGCGTCTGAAAAAATGCTCTTGGTGTGGCTGTGTATGGAGGCGTTGAAGTAGGCATACAGTGCTTGCAAGGCATCATTGTGTGAGGCCGTTGCGATCGCGACATGGAAGTTGCGATCACGGTCGAGAAACTCGTCGAGGTCGCAAGAGCTTGAATACTCTCCACGCTGGTCAAGCGCAGCTTTCAAGCGAGCTATGTCTTCGGGGGTTCGGCGACGTGCCGCAAATCGCGCGGCCTCAGCCTCCAGAAGACATTGCAGTTCAAGGTGATCGCGTAATCCCGTGCGGTTGAGCTTACTCACCGTTTGCGCGGGATCCAGTTCGCGACGGACATAGGTACCGTTACCTTGGCGAACCTCCAACATTCCCGAGTGAGAAAGCACCCGAATGGCTTCACGGATGGTATTGCGGCCGACGGCGAACTGTTCCGCCAGCTCTGCCTCTTTGGGAATGCACTCGCCAACTTTCCACACCCGCTGGTCGATCAGTGAGCGTATGGTCTGGATAGTGGACTCAACCAGCGAGAGGCGTGGAACGGGGGTTTGACTTGTCATGACTTGATTCATTCTCTATGTAAGCGATAGATCCTGAGATCCCATATTTTTCATTATACGCAGGGCCGACTGTCGATCGTCGAGCCGTTAACGTTACGGCGACGGATTCGGTGAACCTCAGGGCGAGCAATCGCTCGACCTTTATCTTGGCGTACTCAACCGACTCAAACGTCATCACCTTATTGAGCAACTCCTGAGCAAGGCGCTCAAGGAGTGCAAACCGCTCATTCTCAACGTGTGGAATGAGGGAATTGACTACTTTCTGGTAGTCGACCGCAGCATCGACGTCGTTGTCTCTCATCGCCTCGCCGGCGTCATACATCATGATCAGACTTATACGAAGATCCTGCTTGTAGAGCATCTCTTCTTCGAGCACGCCAACGTAACCGCGCAGGCTGACGTTGTTGATTTCAATCCTGGCCAAACCTGATTTGATAATGCGCATGGCTTAACTCCTGCGTATTAGTCCCAGAAACTCTTGCCGGGTGCTGGCCGAATCTCGGAACGACCCGAGCATTACAGAGGTTTGCATCAGAGAGTTTTGCTTCTGCACACCCCGCATCATCATGCACATGTGCTGTGCTTCAATGACGACGCCAACACCCTGCGCATCTGTCACTTCACGAATGGCTTCGGCGACTTGCTGTGTCAGGTTTTCTTGAATCTGCAGTCGCCGGGCGAACATATCGACGATACGTGCCACTTTTGAAAGACCCAGAACATTCCCATTGGGTATGTAAGCGATATGGGCCTTGCCGATGAAAGGCAACAGGTGGTGTTCACAGAGAGAGTAGAGCTCGATGTCTCTTACGATGACCATCTCGTCAGTGGTTGCAGAGAAAAGCGCGCCGTTAACCACATCGTTCAAGCTGAGGTCATAACCGCTGCAGAGGTAGCGCATAGCCTTCGCTGCACGCTTGGGTGTGTCTACAAGTCCTTCGCGATTAGGATTTTCCCCAAGGCCCTCCAGTATCCCTCGGTAATTTTGTTGCAATGACTCGTTCACGGAAAGGTCCTGACGGATTTAGGAATGCAAAGATCCTAACATCCTATGTATGGCATTTCAACGAACAGCCCGATACCCGGTTCAGCGTCGGGATACCCGGCTTCGCAGAAAATCTGCGAGAACTCGTACCCGTTCGGGGATGTAACGGGTAGGAGGGAATACGAGAAAAAACTTAAACACGTCATCGGAATGCCAATCCGTAAAAATCGGAATGAGCCTCCCTTCCTCTACTTCGACGTTTGCGTAGTAGCTAGGCACTTGAATGATGCCCAAGCCCTTACAAGCCGCAGCTACTAAGGCCAAACCATTATCGCTACCAATCCTGCCTGCCGGCAGGAAACTATGGGTTTCCTTACCTTTTCGATAACTCCAGCGCCGACCCTCCTTCGGCGAGCGCTGCTGAGGAGGCCACTATGGCAGCCAGGATGGCGGTGATACTTTTGATGACTTTCATTTCAATCACTCCACTAGACGTGACTGAAGATTAAGGTTTTGAACGAGCCCCATGAAAGACAGGACACCGTTTCCCCCTTACGATAAGGGATAGGCAAACGGTTATGTTTATGACTAACAGCAACGATAAGAGTGGTGAGCTTTTGGGACAGGAGCGGCGGCGCCGCTGGAGCCCGGAGCAAAAGCTGGCCATGGTTCGCGAGAGCCTTGAGCCAGGGCAAAGTGTGTCGGTCGTCGCTCGGCGAAACGGTATCAATGCCAATCAACTGTTCCTGTGGCGCAAGCTGTATCAGGACGGCAGCCTGTCGGCGGTCAGTGCCGGCGAAGCCGTGGTGCCGGCCTCCGAGCTGAGCGATGCGCTCAAGCAGATCCGTGAACTGCAACGGATGCTGGGCAAGAAAACAATGGAAGCCGAAATCCTCAGAGAGGCCGTGGAGATCGCCCGGTCGAGAAAATGGATTGCGCACTCACCCTTGTTGCCGGGGGACGACCAGTGAAGCTGGTCAGCGAATGTCTCGGTGTGGCGCGCTCGCAATTAACGGTTCGAATCAAGCAATCGGTATCGCCCAAGACACGGCGATGCAGGCCTGTAAACGATGCTGAGTTGGTGGCCGAAATCCAGCAACAGGTCAGCGAACTGCCCAGCTATGGCTACCGTCGAGTCTGGGGATTGCTGCGTCGCGCCCGTGAAACCCAGTTGCTACCCGCGATCAACGTGAAGCGGGTTTACCGGGTTATGCGTGATCACAACCTGCTGCTTGAACGCCGGATCAAACAACCCGGCGTGCCGCGTCGGCACGAAGGCCGTATTGCGGTGCAAACCAGCGATACGCGTTGGTGCTCGAATGGCTTTGAATTTCGTTGCGAGGACGGCGCCAAACTGAGCGTGACCTTCGCCTTGGACTGCTGTGATCGCGAAGCCATCGGCTGGGTCGCCAGCCCAACCGGGTACAGCGGCGATGACATCCGCGACTTGATGCTGGAAAGCGTGGAAAAGCGCTTCGGTGATCAACTGCCTGCAACGCCGGTGCAGTGGCTCAGCGATAACGGTTCGGCCTACACCGCCGAACAGACGCGCCTGTTTGCTCGACAGATCGGCTTGCAGCCGGTGACCACACCGGTGCGTAGCCCACAGAGCAATGGCATGGCAGAGAGCTTCGTGAAGACGATCAAGCGCGACTACGTGGCGCACATGCCCAAGCCGGATCGAGAAACGGCGCTGCGTAACCTGGCCATTGCCTTCGAACATTACAACGAGCAGCATCCGCACAGCGACTTGAACTACCGTTCACCGAGGGAGTTCAGGCGCTTGGCAGTGGCATCAATTTAACGGGGAGTTGGTATCCGGTTTTGAAGGGGCAAGTCCAGGTTTTGTCGCTGTCAATTGAGTGATACGGGGATTACAAGGTTGTAAGTCCCGCTTGCAGAAGAAGGTAGCGTTGCGTCTTCACCGCAAACCAATTCCCCCTTAGGCAAACTACTGGTAGACACCCAAGCGTAGACGCTCAAGATAGTCCGCTACCACGCTGAACCCGAGCGACGTGTCGAGCATTTCGAAGGGTACAAAACCCATCAAATGACCGCACGGCCGACAAAGCCACTGCTCCGCGAGCATCTGAGAGCCAAATACCTTCGATGCAAGCTCCAGTCCTTTCGCATATTGGAACGCCACCGCGCTCTGCTGGGCATCCAGGCGATGGGCCTGAACTGGAAGGCTCAGACGGTGAATGCTTCTGGTCGATCTTCCTGTGATTCGCCCGACGAGGTTACGAGCCTTGAACAGGCTCGATGACTCGACCATGCACTTCACGTCGCTGAAAATGAATCCTGTTTGGATTAGACGCAGGAGCTCCAGCTGGCTCAACTCGTCAGGGTGGGTATGAAGTAGGTGGAACGTTGGTGGAAAGGCCTGCGATTCAACAGGTGGGCGCGTGCTTGTAGGATTCACTGCATCGACCTCCTCTTGTGCGTTGGCTGCCAGACTAGAGCCATTTTGATTCCCAAGCTCGTCCGACGCCCTTTCACCTTTACACCTTAGCCCAACACGATCACTAATGTGGATGCGATACCGGTGTCTTCTAACTAAAATGGCATACCGCTCGTCTAGCAACGTGTATCAGAACCTTATTTCATGAAAATTTTCGCACCATTACCTGGAGAATATATCGCATCAGCGCTTAAGCGAGGCAATGAGCTTCTAGGTATTAAATCGCTAAAAACTGAAGATTTCTATATAAAACCGATACCTCGTATTGGCTTCGGGGTAAATAAAACCTTAAGTCCCCTGCAAACAGAGTGGCGGCCGCATCAAGAATTTTATTACCCAAAGCTACTAGACGAACACAAAATTTCGGAATTAGTTCTGAACAATCACACTTTGCATCCTATGATAGCTGCCCTCGGGCGTCATCGAGCGACCGCAATCGTCACACCGAAGACTTGGGAAAAAGTTTGTCCAGATTGTGTTCGCGAAGACCTGGATAATTGCGGAACCCCCTATATTCATTGCAGGCACGTGTTGGGTTCCGTACAGGTTTGCAGTACTCATGCCTGCACTCTAATCGAGACGTGTCCGTCCTGCTCAATGCCACTTAAAAAGCACGATATTGGTCACCTAGCCAAGTGTAGCAAACACGACAAATGGCCAAGACGTCAAAAACGAGAGTTCGGATCAACCCGTCATATGTACGCACAATTTGTCGCAGATCTTTTGGACTATCGCGGCCCGATGATCAATGATGGAATAGCAGACTTTGTCGCGTATGCAAGTCTCATGATAAATCGAACTTGCGCATTCGAAAAAACCGAGCTGAATATTTCCAAACTTATCAACAAAGAAATGGGAATAGATTCGAAACTTACCACTGCAAATATTTCTACCAGCAATAAATATCCTATCTATGTGTTTCTGGGGTGCTACACCGCTAAAAACTATTTAAACTTGATTAATAATAAGTATGAGCAAGACGTCCTGCGAGAGAAGAAAAGAACGATATTTATTAAGCTTTTGTACGAGGCCAATAAAACTAATCCATATCGTCACGTATCTGCGTAAAGACTTCATTTTCGGACACGCGAGATATCCGTATTCCTGCATAACGGTAGAGAACACTCATGGCACAGTTTTCAGTCAGAGAGTATTCTCGAATTGCCCACCGGATTTTACGTAGCTGGTGGTCATGAGTAGACTCAAGCAAATCCGCCATCAACCTTATGCTCATCGGAAAGTTTTGTGGCATTTTGAGGAAAGCGGGACCGTTTTTGACACGCCTGCATAGAGCAGCACGGGTGACCTGCTGAGGCTTTCCGTCTACAGAAAGAATGATCGTCCTCGCTTTAGCGAGCTGCAATGCAAGGGCCGAGTCCCTGGATTGCCAATCGACCAAAATTCTTCGATCTCTGTGGTAGGGGTTCGCAGCAACATAACGGGCCAACCATTCCCTGTCGTTGCGGTACAACCACTGATAACCCGGCTTGTCATGACATTTGAGGTTCGCACTTTTTGCAAAGGCTATTCGCCGGGCGTGAAGGTCATCGTCATGCATGAGGTTCTCCGATTTATCACGCCGGACCACAACACCGGCGCAAATATTGGCCTCTAGACGGTAGGTCTTCAGATGTTCCAGCCCTAGATCAAGGAGCCAACACAGAAAATAGAATTTTAAGGGCTGCACGATTCGACCTTGTCGCCGCAACATCTGAAAGACCCAGTCAGCGGACCTGACCATTTCTTCAAACTCGGCGGCGCTAGGACTACACCGAAGTCGCCTGGTTAAGAAATTTCTCAGCATCTGCTCTCTAATTCGTCCAGACCTGATAAAACCCATCTCGTCCAAACGGTTCCTGAGCAAATTTCCAGCCTGAATCGTTTTCATCTCATCGGGATGGTCGAGTCCCCATAGCTGCATGCGGGCAATGGCAAAGGCCCCAGTGTGGTCACCGCAGTCCATAACCGGCGTTCCAGCAGATTCCCCCGGAAGCAACATACAACGCCAGTCTGCCCCTCCGGGAAATCTCATTGCTTGTAGTACTTCGCGGTGGCGTGGACAGATGCAAGCGCCCGAAGCCTGGTGAATACGGTGCCAATAGGCTAAGCCGCACTCCAGAGTGTCCTCTCTCACGCAGCTCTCGCAATACCTAAACGAGGCGTGTTGGAGGAAGCGCGATGCTGTAATGCCCAAGGCCATCTTGAGGCCTGTACCTCGATTACCGCCCATTAGAACGGCGGCATCGCGGCCTTTCTCGTCATTTAAAAAAGGCAAATAAAGCGGTAAAAGTGTGAAGCGCTCGATCAGCTCTCCTACGGAGATGGCACCTCCCAGACGCTCAGACAGAGCCCCTAAGCAGCACGGCAGGATAGAACCGCATGTACGCGAGTAGCTGCCGAAGAGCTCTTGGCTTGTCACACGGTATCCCGGATTCGCCGCTAGCTTGTGATAGCGCACGGCCAGGCTATAGAGCGACTCATCCGGAAACGGCTTTGGAAAGAACAGAAGATTAGCCACTGCCCTGAACTCCCCTGCCTCATGTCACCAGGAAGAATCCCTATCTACCCAGCCGCGCTGTTCGAGCTGAGCCTGAAGGTCTTCGTCCTTCGAAAAATGCACGTTAGTTAACGCGCCATCAGCAACCGGTACGACCGTACGACTTGGAGCCTTCGGCACCGATTTATCTTTGGCTAGAGGTGGAGGAGTAATCGCGGCTTGTGTAAGTAGCGAAAGATGAGCCCTGTCCGCCCGGCGAGCCAAGTCGTAGCTCATCATCTGGGCGATTTGGTCTTTTGTAGGCATCATGTCCTCGAAATCAGCAATCTGAAGAGGATCACCGCTTCGTAGGGCCTCGATGGGCTTGTGCAAAAGCCTCATTTGATTGTCATACACCTGCTGAAGCACCGTTGGCGTAATGGTGTCGATGCCCTCCCAAATTACATGGCGCTGCGCAAGCATAAGCAGTTTCGCTAGGAAATCTGTATTGCCCTGAGTGAGATCATAGATCTTGGACAGGAGCTCATTCGTCAGGGGAGCGCAGGATGCCGTCCAGTCATAGGCCCAGAGCTGGGACACCAAGTGCTCCCAAAACGGATCGTCTTCGCTGAATCGGTCAAAAGCGATTGGCCCCATTCCCGCCGCTCTTCGGGCATTGCGCAGCACACCAGAAAATAGCGGAAGCATTGCGTTGGTACCTACATAGACGAGCGGAACGCCCGCATCGTTGGATAAAGTTACGAAGAAATTCAGCAACTTTTCACGATCCTGCCCCCCTCGCGACGAGCAAAGATGCTGCATTTCATCAATTATCAAAGCACCGATGAAAAAGGTTTTGCACAGCTGACTGATGTGCTGGAGCATTACGCTGATGCTGTTGGCGGCACCACCTCTTCGCGAGTATTTTTCGACTCCTAACGCAGCATCCAGTGCCGAGAAGAATGCTGCACAAAAACCGCGTAACGAGCCGTCATGAGGACACTCAATCTTTAGCCATACAACCTGGGTTTCGATGAGAATCGCGTCTTTATATCTGCTGTGACTGATAACCTGCGGATAAAGCCTTGCTATGGAATTAAGCGCTGTGGTCTTGCCCATACCACTCAGGCCGATGAGGGTCATCGTCTCAGCGGTAGACATGAATCCATGGCCCTTGGCTTCCGCTGAGGAAGGCAACCGATGCCTAACAGAGGAGGCCAACAGAGGATTGCGGCCCGTATATCCGTACCGAATCAGCTGGCTGAAGAGGTCTTCAAGACGCAGGTGGATTTCAAATGGAACCACAACATCTTTCAGCCGGTTGATCCCGTGGCCGCGAAGCTTCGGGGGCAACGCTCGTTCGGCCTCGTCGGGCTTTGGCGGGAGGTTCCCAACGCGTCTGACCACATCAACATCCGAAAGAATTCTAGGCAAGCATTCGATCAGCGGGTTCCCATCGTACTGAGGCATGCCTGTAGGAATGTATTCTGCGGGGGAGAAGGTCAAATCGTTCATGTCTCAGCCTCGCTTCCCTCGCTGACCACTAGTTTTAGAAACGCCGCGCTTCTCGCGGAACTGGGCCTGCCGGTGACTAGCTTAGAATTTTCTGCCACAGGAGACGTGTTATCCACAACGCGTAGCTGATTCAGATCAGCGGTATGGGAATCGCGCTCGGTCTGAGCTTCGGTAGCACGCTTGGCACGTTTGTCCCGCTTGAAATCTGCATTCGATTTCGGGTCACCCTGCGCGGCACGTTTGGATTTGGCACGGTCAAGGATTTCCTCTTGCCGCCCCCTTACCAGCGCCGCAGTATTATCACTGTCATAACGAGCATCCGGCGAAACCTGGTTCAGGACATGGATCATATCAAGAACCTCCTCCATACGGAGTCCACCATATTTCTGCCTTTGCTGCGGTACAATAGTTAAAGCCTCAAAACCTGCTTCGGACTTGATCCAACAATTTTCAATAGAGTTAGGATCATAGAATACTCGAACATATTTCGTCCGCAGGTTGTGCGAGCGCTCCAACCACTCCTCACGCAATGCTGTTTGACATGTATACTGTACTCCTTGGAAAACAATACCGCCTCGACTGATACGACACTCCTGAGATGGCAATAAGGCAATTTTCAACTCAGCCGGAGATACCACTTTTGAATTTATTGGACTATTAGCCTTCGACCAATTCCAAACCGCAATAGGCGTTGCTTCTACACCGTCAGCAATCATCTCGCGATTTAAAAGGTGTGGTATTCGTAGGCTTTTATTGTGCGCCAAGACTCCTACAATAACCATTTCGGTGAACTCGTCGATATCCAAAATCGCATCGAGTTGGTAGTCCCTATCGCCACGCTCCATTTTGCGAGCATCCACTCCGCCTGGGATAAATTTCAAGTCGAGGTGTTCATTGATGAGACGGAAGCGGCTCTCAATGATCCCTTTCCAATCAGGCCTGAAGGGAGGCAAAATTTCCACCGCTAGCCCCAAGCTTTGCGATAGCGTTGCCCCTGCCTCGCTTAGAAGCTCTGCCCGGTCAGCAACAATTTCGACTGGCAGGTGCGAGCATGGCCAGTCAGCCTCATCGATATCAACATTGTATCGCTTGCAAAACTCAACCTTTGGGGTGCAAGCGTTGTATATCGCGTGTCGAGCCCCGTTCCAGCTGGGTCCCTCAAGGCCCACGTGAATCCCTACAATCATTCTAGTATAGGTATCGACGACCACATAAAGTATGGGGCGCCCAATGAGCCATAGCCTGTTAACGCGATGCACTAAATAGACATCAGCGATGGTGGAATCTATCTCGTATCGGTGGGCTGCCCCCATCAGGCCTTGAGACGCTGAGCCAACGATAGCACGATGATCCTTGTTGTATCGGATAGAACCGCCACGCACCTTGAGTTTATAAAGATCATCGAAAAACAATTTACCGTGATATCTAAGCTGGGTAGTAGTCGGGTAACTGCCGCGTACAATATTCCCTTTCGAGCCATCTGGGAGAGTTTCTCTATAAAATTTGTTTAACATCCACTTATGGGCATCTTTCAGGGTGCCGCATTTGCCGCTGGCGACCCGCCCGTAAGCTAAACGGATATGAGAGAGATGGCGCTGCTCGAGCGTGATGGCCCCACCATCATTAACAACGACACCAAGATACTTACGCGGCCTACCGGGGATAATGCCTGAGGATCGATCCTTTTTCTTCCCTCGTCCACCGCAAGCGCTAGTGTTCCAAAGAAACGCGTTAGGTGTCTGACCCATGCTCCAGTAGCGGTATAAAAGCCGGTATATCTGCTTACGCTCTACTCCTGTCTCTAGGGCATGCCTAGCAACAAGCCCCCCGAATCCCGGCCCAAGAATTTCCAAGGCGGAGCGATCTTCTACTAAACCTCTTAAAAGGTTCCAATTTCGATTACGGCTAGCTTTTTCATTTTCACTAATTTCATCATCGCATCTGAGCAGATGTAAAGGGACCATTTCTGGACTTAAGACTGCGCGCCCTGAATCAATATCGTCAATCAAAACGGACTTGTCAATCGGCCACGGCTTGCTGGGATTCGTACTCAGCTCAATTACAATAACAGAATCATTATTTATGCCTAATATCCTAACCACTTTTTTTAGTAGGCTAGGTTCTACTCCAGGAGTAACAATGCTGTTGACTTTAAGATCAAGCATGATGGGAAACCTCGCTTGGCAGAGACAAAGCCGCTGACCTTTGGCTCGGCCATACGTGCAACGGCTGCGACAAGCTTATTACTTTCGAGGTAAGATCAGACTCTAAACGACCGATCCATAGCAGGTGATGAAAGAGGCGCTTTACGCCCATATACTCAATGTATAGGTCACGAGACGCCTTATCAAAAAGAACTTTTAACGGTATTTGATCAGTATTTGCCCCCTCGATGTATTCAAGCAAGTTGCCGATGTTCTTCTCCGTCGGCAAAGAGGGATGGATACTGGCGTATGTCCTGAGAATCCTGAGGTTTGCTAACTTTATCTTCGAGAGGTTTTCGTGCAGGACCAACTTCCAGTCCACGCCCCTCATTGCCCAGTATTTTTTCTCAATGGCTAGCTTTTCAGCTATTCGATTCCGCGCATGAAGATCAGCCTGCTCTAATTCTTTTCGATATTTCACTGAGCGAGCAGCTAGCCTGGCTTCGCCAGAGGAATCCAAAAAGGTAATGAGAAAGTCCGTCGTCATAACGACAGGTATTTGCGTGCCAGGATATACAGGGTGCCTACAGTTAATGCTTGAGGCAATTGCTTGGGTCTCAGCCTGTGTCAGCAGAGGATACTGCTCTCGAATATCGATGATCGAGGCATTATGCTCAAGAACAGTGAGGTAATCTCGCTCTGCATTGGACAGCAGGTGGTGAGTGCGATGAATTTTTACTCCCGCAATCATATGAGAGACACCCTTTGATTTGATATCCCACACCTTGATCCATGGCTTATAGGAATCTCTCACTCCATTTCCACGACCCGATTGAATTTTTTTATCTATTTTTGACTGGGTCATCAGCAAGCGATGCGCGGCCTTGACCGGAGCTATGGGCACAGATGCCATGTTCGAGACGCTCATGATTGGGCGACCCGCTCGACCAGGACGAGGAAGGGTGTCGTGCAAAAAGGACACGCCAGAGAGCGGGCTCAGCCAGGACAACAGTCACAGCGATGCGTAGAGGATTGTCACCCGAATCTTCAAGGCCTGGCTCCGGCCCGATGTGCGGTCGGAGCCTGCCTTGTGACAACCTTTATTACGTTGTGACAACCTTTATTGTTTTGTGACAACCTTTATTATTCAAAAACAGCAAAGCGCCCCTGGCTTCTGGCTTACTCGACCGTAACCGACTTGGCCAGGTTACGCGGCTGGTCCACGTCGGTGCCCTTGAGCACGGCCACGTAGTAAGACAGCAGCTGCAGCGGGATGGTATACAGGATCGGCGCCAGGGCGTCGGCGATGTGCGGCACCTTGATCACGTGGGTACCTTCGCCATTTGTCATGCCGGCCTGCTCGTCGGCAAACACTACCAGCTCGCCACCACGGGCGCGTACTTCCTGCAGGTTGGACTTCAGCTTCTCCAGCAGTTCGTTGTTCGGCGCAACGGTTACCACTGGCATGTCGTTGTCCACCAGCGCCAGCGGGCCGTGCTTCAGCTCGCCTGCCGGGTAGGCTTCGGCGTGGATGTAGGAGATTTCCTTGAGCTTGAGCGCACCTTCCATCGCCACCGGGTACTGCGCACCACGGCCGAGGAACAGGGTGTGGTGCTTGTCGGCGAATAGCTCGGCGATTTTCTCGACGGTGGCGTCCATGGCCAGGGCTTCGCCCAGGCGGGCCGGCAGGCGGCGCAGTTCATCAACCAGCTCGGCTTCGACGCCAGCTTCCAGGGTACCGCGCACCTGGCCCAGGGCCAGGGTCAGCAGCATCAGCGAAACCAGTTGGGTGGTGAAGGCTTTGGTCGAGGCCACGCCGATTTCCGGGCCGGCCAGGGTCAACAGGGTCAGGTCCGACTCACGCACCAGCGAGCTGATACCGACGTTGCAGATCGCCAGGCTGCCGAGGAAGCCCAGCTCCTTGGCGTTGCGCAGTGCGGCCAGGGTGTCGGCGGTTTCGCCAGACTGCGAGATGGAGACGAACAGAGTGTCCGGCTGCACCACCACCTTGCGGTAACGGAACTCACTGGCTACTTCGACCTGGCACGGGATCCCGGCCAGGCTTTCCAGCCAGTAACGGGCGACCATGCCGGCATGGTAGCTGGTACCACAGGCAACGATCTGCACGTTGCGCACCTTGGCGAACAGTTCGGCAGCCTGCGGGCCGAAGGCCTGGACCATCACGTTGTCCTTGCCCAGGCGGCCTTCCAGGGTGCGCTGCACCACGCTTGGCTGCTCGTGAATTTCCTTGAGCATGAAGTGGCGGTAGGTACCTTTGTCGGCAGCTTCGGCACCTTCGTGGTACTGCACGGTTTCGCGCTGGACCTTGTGGCCATCCTGGTCCCAGATGGAGACCTGGTCACGGCGAATTTCGGCGATGTCGCCTTCTTCCAGGTACATGAAGCGGTCGGTGACCTGGCGCAGGGCCAGCTGGTCGGACGCCAGGAAGTTCTCGCCCAGGCCCAGGCCGATGACCAGCGGGCTGCCACTGCGTGCGGCTACCAGGCGGTCAGGTTGCTTGGCACTGATCAGCGCCAGGCCGTAAGCACCATGCAAGCGCTTCACCGCAGCCTTCAGGGCATCGGTCAAGTCCGGAATGCTCTTCAGGGTGTGGTGGATCAGGTGGACGATGACTTCGGTATCGGTCTGCGAAGTGAAGACATAGCCAAGGCCCTTCAGCTCTTCGCGCAGTTCTTCGTGGTTCTCGATGATGCCGTTGTGCACCACGGCCACTTCATTGCCCGAAAAGTGCGGGTGGGCGTTGCCCTCGGTCGGCGCACCGTGGGTGGCCCAGCGAGTGTGGGCGATGCCCAGCTGGCCGGCCAGTGGCTCAGCAGCAACAGCGGCTTCCAGTTCACTGACCTTGCCGATACGGCGACGGCGCTGCAGTTCACCGTTCTGGGTGAGGACGGCCAGGCCGGCGCTGTCGTACCCGCGGTACTCAAGACGCTTGAGGCCTTCGATCAGGATGGCTGTGATGTTGCGCTCGGCGACGGCACCAACGATTCCACACATGGTTTATTGCTCCTGGCTGATCGCGGCGCAGATCAGGTTGATGCCGCGGGCTTGAATTTGTTCGCGTGCCGCTGCGGGCAGGCGTTCGTCAGTAATAAGGGTGTGCACGCTGCCCCAGGGCAGCTCGAGGTTGGGGATCTTGCGCCCTACCTTGTCCGATTCGACCATCACGATCACTTCGCGGGCGACTTCGGCCATGACCCGGCTCAGGCCGAGAAGTTCGTTGAAGGTGGTGGTGCCGCGGCCGAGATCGATACCGTCGGCGCCTATGAACAGTTGGTCGAAATCGTAAGAGCGCAACACCTGCTCAGCCACCTGGCCCTGGAACGACTCGGAATGAGGGTCCCAGGTACCACCGGTCATCAGCAGCACCGGCTCGTGTTCAAGGTCGCAGATGGCGCGGGCCACGTTCATCGAATTGGTCATCACCACCAGGCCAGGATGGCGGCCCAGTTCGGGGATCATGGCTGCCGTGGTGCTGCCGCTGTCGATGATGATGCGCGCATGTTCGCGGATACGCGCCACAGCAGCGCGGGCGATCGCCTTTTTATAGGAAGACACCGGCTGGGCAGGTTCACCGAGCAGCTCTTGAGGCACCGGGACCGCGCCACCATAACGCCGTAGCAACAGGCCATTGGTTTCCAGGGCAGCGAGGTCCTTGCGGATGGTGACCTCCGAGGTAGCGAAACGCTTGGCCAACGCGTCCACACTCACCTCGCCCTGCTCGCTGAGCAAAGCCAGGATGTTGTGCCGCCGCTGCGGGGTGTTTCGTTTCGACATGAGCGCTTAAGTTTCGATTCGAAAGATAATGATGGCAATCAAAACCTAAGATGAGCGATTCGTCAAGTCGTCACTGCCCTGTGGATAGATTCTCTCTGCACTGGCGCGGCCCCTGTAGGAGCGGCCTTGTGTCGCGATGGGCCGCAGCGCGGCCCCAGGGGTTTTCGAGGCAACACAGAAATTGTCGGGCCTACTTTGCAGTCCGTCGCGACACAAGGCCGCTCCTACAGAGGCTGCGATATGCCGCAAAATAAAAAGCCGACCTATTTACATAAGTCGGCTTTCGATCGAAACAGCTGTGTATAACTCAGCTCTTCTTGATCTTCTCCGGCCGCTTCCAACCCGAGATGTTGCGCTGACGCGCACGAGCCACCGCCAGGTCGCCTGCCTCCACGGTCTGGGTGATAGTCGAACCGGCAGCTGTGGTCGCACCAGCCTTGATTTCCACAGGCGCTACCAACGAGTTGTTGGAGCCGATGAACACGTCCTCGCCCATCACGGTCTTGAACTTGTTGGCGCCATCGTAGTTGCAGGTGATGGTGCCGGCGCCGATGTTGGTGCGTGCACCGATTTCGGCATCGCCCAGGTAGGTCAGGTGACCGGCCTTGGCGCCTTCCCCGAGGTGGGCGTTTTTCAGTTCGACGAAGTTACCCACATGGGCCTTGGCGTCCAGCACGCTACCCGGGCGCAGGCGGGCGAACGGGCCGGCATCGCTGCCCTCGCCCATCACGGCACCTTCGAGGTGGCTGTTGGCCTTGACCACTGCACCTTTGCGCAGGGTGGTGTTCTTGATCACACAGTTCGGGCCGATCTGCACATCGTCCTCGATGACCACCTTGCCTTCGAGAATCACGTTGATATCGATCAGCACGTCACGGCCAACGGTCACTTCACCGCGGACATCGAAGCGCGCCGGGTCGCGCAGGGTCACACCCTGGGCCATCAGGCGACGACCTTCGCGCAACTGGTAGTGGCGCTCCAGCTCGGACAGCTGGCGACGGTCGTTGGCGCCCTGCACTTCCATCGGGTCGTGCGGCTGTTCAGTAGCCACCACCAGGCCATCGGCCACAGCCATGGCGATGACGTCGGTCAGGTAATACTCGCCCTGAGCGTTGTTGTTCGACAGGCGGCCCATCCAGTCGGCCAGGCGCGCGGCTGGCAGGGCCAGAATACCGGTGTTGCCTTCCTTGATTGCTTTCTGCTCATCGTTGGCGTCCTTGTGCTCAACGATGGCGGTCACCTTGCCCTGCTCGTCACGCACGATGCGGCCATAGCCGGTCGGGTCGTCGAGGGTCACCGTGAGCAGGCCCAGCTGCTGCTCGTTGGCCTTCGCCAGAAGACGCTGCAGGGTTTCCACTTCAATCAACGGCACATCACCGTACAGCACCAGCACGGTTTCGGCGGTCAAGGCCGGCAATGCCTGGGCAACCGCATGGCCGGTACCCAGCTGCTTGTCCTGCATGACGAAGTTCAGGTCGTCGGCGGCCAGGCGCTCGCGAACCAGCTCGGCACCATGGCCAATGACCACATGAATACCTTGCGGCTGCAGCTGGCGCGCGCTGTGGATAACATGGCCGAGCATGGAGTTGCCGGCAACCGGGTGCAGCACCTTGGGCAGCGCCGAGCGCATGCGGGTGCCTTGTCCGGCGGCGAGAATAACGATATCGAGTGACATTACTGGCTACCAATCCTGGGTGGTCAGTGAAATGACCGGGGGGAGAGAAATCAGAAAAAGAAAAAGGGTAGCCGAGGCTACCCTTTTACTCAATCGCAACAGAAGCTATCAGCCGAGGGCCGATTACTTGCCTCTGCGCATTTGCTGGACGGTACGCAGCTGAGCTGCGGCCTCGGCCAGACGTGCGGCGGCGGCGCCGTAGTCGAAGTCCGCGCCTTTCAGATTCAGGGCGTTCTCGGCAGCCTTGAGGGCTTCCTGAGCCTGAGCTTCATCCAGGTCTGCAGCACGTTGCACGGTATCGGCAAGCACCTTGACCATGTTCGGCTGAACCTCGAGGAAACCACCAGAGATGTAGAACACCTCTTGGGCGCCACCCTGCTTGGTCAGCGTGATCGGACCAGGCTTGAGATTGGTGATCAGCGGCGCGTGACCCGGAGCGATACCAAGATCACCTAGGTTACCGTGCGCAACTACCATCTCGACCAGGCCGGAGAAGATCTCTCCTTCCGCGCTGACGATATCGCAATGGACTGTCATAGCCATCTGCTTGCCTCAACCTGATAGCGCCCCTTGCGGGGCGCAGGAATTACAGTTTCTTGGCTTTCTCGATCGCTTCGTCGATGCTGCCGACCATGTAGAACGCTTGTTCTGGCAGGTGGTCGTAGTCACCTTTGAGGATGCCGCTGAAGCCAGCGATGGTGTCTTTCAGGGAAACGTACTTGCCTGGCGAACCGGTGAAGACTTCGGCCACGAAGAACGGCTGCGACAGGAAGCGCTGGATCTTACGAGCGCGGGCTACCAGTTGCTTGTCGGCTTCGGACAGTTCGTCCATACCCAGGATCGCGATGATGTCTTTCAGCTCTTTGTAGCGCTGCAGAACATACTGAACGCCACGAGCGGTCTCGTAGTGCTCGTTGCCGATCACGTTCGGGTCCAGCTGGCGCGAAGTCGAGTCCAGTGGGTCGACCGCTGGGTAGATACCCAGGGAGGCGATGTCACGGGACAGAACGACGGTGGCGTCCAAGTGGGCGAAGGTGGTCGCAGGCGACGGGTCGGTCAAGTCGTCCGCAGGTACGTATACGGCCTGAACGGAGGTGATCGAACCTTCCTTGGTGGAGGTGATACGCTCTTGCAGAACGCCCATCTCTTCAGCCAGGGTCGGCTGGTAACCTACTGCCGAAGGCATACGGCCCAGCAGTGCGGATACTTCGGTACCGGCCAGGGTGTAACGATAGATGTTGTCGACGAACAGCAGAACGTCGTTACCTTCGTCACGGAACTTCTCGGCCATGGTCAGGCCGGTCAGCGCTACGCGCAGACGGTTTCCTGGTGGCTCGTTCATCTGACCGTAGACCAGCGCTACCTTGTCGAGAACGTTGGAGTCCTTCATCTCGTGGTAGAAGTCGTTACCCTCACGAGTACGCTCACCCACACCAGCGAACACGGAGTAACCGCTGTGTTCCATGGCGATGTTACGGATCAGTTCCATCATGTTTACGGTCTTGCCGACACCGGCGCCACCGAACAGACCAACCTTACCACCCTTGGCGAACGGGCAAACCAGGTCGATAACCTTGATGCCGGTTTCCAGCAGGTCGTTGCCGCCTGCCTGGTCAGCGAACGAAGGCGCTGGCTGGTGGATACCGCGACGCTCTTCTTCGCCGATCGGGCCGGCCTCGTCGATCGGGTTGCCCAGTACGTCCATGATACGGCCCAGGGTGGCCTTACCAACAGGAACGGAAATGGCAGCGCCGGAGTCAACGACTTCCAGACCGCGCTTCAGGCCTTCGGTCGAGCCCATCGCAATGGTACGAACCACGCCGTCGCCCAGCTGCTGCTGAACTTCCAGGGTGGTTTCCGCGCCTTGTACTTTCAGCGCGTTGTAAACACTCGGCACGACGTCACGTGGGAATTCCACGTCGATGACGGCGCCGATGATTTGAACGATACGTCCGCTACTCATAGCTGGATCCTCTGAATATTTGAACCGTTAAACCGCGGCAGCGCCGCCGACGATTTCCGAGATCTCCTGGGTGATCGCAGCCTGACGCGCCTTGTTGTAGATCAACTGAAGCTCTTTGATCAAATCACCGGCGTTGTCTGTGGCGTTCTTCATGGCGATCATCCGGGCCGCTTGTTCAGCAGCGTTGTTCTCGACCACCGCCTGGTACACCTGCGACTCCACGTAACGCACCATCAAGCCGTCCAGCAGCTCTTTTGCGTCGGGTTCGTACAGGTAGTCCCAGTGATGCTTGAGATCCTGATCCGGGGTTGCCACCAACGGTACCAATTGCTCGACCGTTGGCTTCTGGGTCATGGTGTTGATGAACTTGTTCGAAACCACCGAGAGGCGATCGATACGGCCGTCCAGGTAGGCGTCCAGCATCACTTTGACGGAGCCGATCAGATCGTTGATCGATGGCTCTTCGCCCAAGTGGCTGATCGCGGCTACGACGTTGCCGCCAAAGATGCGGAAGAAAGTCGCACCCTTGCTGCCGATCACGCACAGGTCGATTTCCACGCCCTGTTCGCGGTTTTCGTTCATGTCCTTGACCAGGGCCTTGAACAGGTTGGTGTTCAAGCCACCGCACAGACCACGGTCACTGCTCACCACGATATAACCGGCGCGCTTTACAGGGCGCTCGATCATGAACGGGTGGCGGTATTCCGGGTTGGCGTTGGCCAGATGACCGATCACCTGGCGGATACGCTCCGCGTAAGGACGGCTAGCAGCCATGCGCATTTGTGCCTTGCGCATCTTGCTGACCGCCACTTTCTCCATGGCGCTGGTAATTTTTTGCGTGCTTTTGATGCTCGCAATCTTACTGCGAATCTCTTTTGCGCCTGCCATGTATCACCTATCAGGTTAGCAAGCGGGGGCCTGAGCCCCCGCTGCGGCTTACCAGGTCTGGGTGGCCTTGAACTTCTCGATACCGGCTTTCAGGCCTGCGTCGATTTCGTCGTTGAAGTCACCCTTCACGTTGATCTTCGCCATCAGTTCAGCGTGATCACGGTTGAAGAAGGCGATCAGTGCTTGCTCGAAGCTACCAATCTTGGAGACTTCTACGTCAGTCAGGAAGCCACGCTCAGCGGCGTACAGCGACAGAGCCATGTCCGCGATGGACATCGGCGCATACTGCTTCTGCTTCATCAGCTCGGTAACGCGCTGACCATGCTCCAGCTGCTTGCGGGTCGCTTCGTCCAGATCGGAAGCGAACTGGGCGAATGCAGCCAGTTCACGGTACTGAGCCAGAGCGGTACGGATACCACCGGACAGTTTCTTGATGATCTTGGTCTGAGCGGCACCACCTACGCGGGATACCGAAACACCGGCGTTCACTGCTGGGCGGATGCCCGAGTTGAACATGGCCGATTCCAGGAAGATCTGACCGTCGGTGATGGAAATCACGTTGGTCGGAACGAACGCGGAAACGTCGCCAGCCTGGGTTTCGATGATCGGCAGGGCGGTCAGGGAACCGGTCTTGCCAGTGACTGCGCCGTTGGTGAACTTCTCGACATACTCTTCCGAAACGCGCGATGCACGCTCCAGCAGACGGGAGTGGAGATAGAACACGTCGCCTGGGTACGCTTCACGTCCTGGTGGACGACGCAGCAGCAGGGAGATCTGACGGTAGGCAACGGCCTGCTTGGACAGGTCGTCGTAAACGATCAGGGCGTCTTCACCGCGGTCACGGAAGAACTCGCCCATGGTGCAGCCGGCGTATGGCGCCAGGAACTGCAGTGCGGCGGATTCCGAAGCACTGGCAACGACCACGATGGTGTTGGCCAGGGCGCCGGCTTCTTCCAGCTTGCGAACGATGTTGGCAACGGTGGAACGCTTCTGGCCGACAGCAACATAAACACAGAAAATACCGGAGTCTTTCTGGTTGATGATGGCGTCGATGGCCATGGCGGTCTTGCCGATCTGACGGTCACCGATGATCAGCTCACGCTGGCCACGGCCGACAGGGATCATGGCGTCGACGGACTTGTAGCCAGTCTGTACAGGCTGGTCTACCGACTTACGCCAGATCACGCCTGGAGCGACCTTTTCGACCGCGTCGGTTTCGGTGGTGGTCAGAGGACCTTTGCCATCGATCGGGTTACCCAGAGCGTCGACGACGCGGCCCAGCAGGCCTTTGCCGACCGGAACTTCCAGGATACGACCGGTGCACTTGGCGCTCATGCCTTCGGCGAGGGTGTCATAGGCACCCAGGATCACTGCACCTACGGAGTCTTGCTCCAGGTTCAGGGCCATGCCGAATACGCTGCCAGGGAACTCGATCATTTCGCCGTACATGACGTCGGCCAGACCGTGGATCCGCACGATACCGTCGGATACCGAAACAACGGTACCTTCGTTACGGGCTTGGGAGCTCACATCGAGGTTGTCGATGCGGCCCTTGATGATTTCACTAATTTCGGAAGGATTGAGTTGCTGCATTGCTCTGCTGCCCCTTCAAACTCAAGATTTCAATGCTTCGGCCAGTTTCGCGATTTTGCCGCGAACAGAGCCATCGATTACCAGGTCACCAGCGCGGATGACGACGCCGCCAATCAGGCTGGCATCCTCCGACGCGTGCAGGCGCACTTCCTGGCCTAACCGTGCACTGAGAACCTTGGCGAGTTTGTCTTGCTGTTCTTGGTTCAACGCGAAGGCACTGGTGACTTCCACGTCCACGGATTTCTCTTGCTCGGCCTTGTACAGGTCGAACAGGGCGGCAATCTCCGGCAGAAGCAGGAGACGGTCGTTTTCCGCGGCAACATGAATGAAATTCCGTGCCTGTGCATTGAACTTGTCACCGCACACGTCAATGAACGTGGCGGCCTTTTCTGCGCTCGTCAGTCGCGGGGCCTTGAGCAGGCGCTGCATGGTGTCGTCTTGCGACACCGCAGCAGCCAGGCCGAGCATGGCTGACCAATTGGCCAGTTGCTGATGGGCCTGGGCATGCTCAAAGGCAGCCTTAGCGTAAGGTCGGGCCAACGTGGTCAGTTCTGCCATGATCGCCCTCGCTTAAATTTCAGCGGCCAGTTTGTTAACCAGCTCCGCATGCGCGTTTTGATCGATTGTGGCGCCAAGGATCTTTTCAGCACCACCAACGGCCAGGGCACCCACTTGGGCGCGCAGGGCGTCTTTAGCGCTGTTCAGTTCCTGTTCGATCTCGGCCAGAGCCTGAGCCTTCACACGGTCAGCTTCGACGCGGGCCTGATCACGGGCTTCCTCGACAAGCTGAGCAGCGCGTTTCTTGCTTTGCTCGATGATTTCGGCTGCCTGTGCTTTAGCTTCACGCAGTTGCTGACCCGCTTTCTCTTGGGCCAGCTCCAGGTCGCGAGCTGCGCGGTTGGCAGCGTCCAAGCCGTCGGCAATCTTCTTTTGGCGCTCTTGCAGGGCAGTGATGACCGGAGGCCACACATACTTCATGCAGAAGAGTACAAAAATCAGAAAAGCAACGGATTGGCCAATCAGGGTTGCATTAATGTTCACGCCAACACCTCGCTCGGTCTTAATTCATACAGCCATCAACTCGTGGTGACGAGTGATTAGCCGGCGATCTGACCAACGAACGGATTCGCGAAGGTGAAGAACAGAGCGATACCAACACCGATCATGGTTACGGCGTCGAGCAGACCGGCAACGATGAACATTTTAACCTGCAGCATCGGAACCATTTCTGGTTGACGAGCAGCGCCTTCCAGGAACTTGCCGCCCAGCAGGCCGAAACCAATGGCGGTACCCAGAGCACCCAGGCCGATCAGCAGAGCAACAGCGATAGCGGTCAGACCAACTACAGTTTCCATCTTTCCTCCCGACTTTTACGTCGTATTGGTTAGGTTTTTAGTTTGAAGCGGTAAAACAAATCGTTTGGTACAGCATGCCCTTGCGGACTTTTTAAGCCCTCCCCCCGAACAGGCGGGGAAGGCTATCAGACACGCCAGGCGGTCTTAATGGTTATCTTCGTGAGCCATCGACAGGTAGACGATGGTCAGCATCATGAAGATGAAAGCTTGCAGGGTGATGATCAGGATGTGGAACACAGCCCACGCCCATTGCAGCACCACACCCAGGCCGCTGAGCCACAGCAGGCCGGAGCCGAACATTACAGCGATCAGGATGAACACCAGTTCGCCGGCATACATGTTGCCGAACAGACGCAGTGCCAGCGAGATCGGCTTGGCGATCAGGGTGACGAATTCCAGCAGGAAGTTGACCGGAATCAGCAGGATCTGAACGAAGATGTTCTTGCTGCCGAACGGGTGCAGGGTCAGCTCACCGATGAAGCCGCCCAGGCCCTTGACCTTGATGCTGTAGAAGATGATCAGGGCGAACACGCAGAAGGCCATGGCCAGGGTCGCGTTCGGGTCGGTGGTCGACACGGCGCGGAACGGAATGTGCGGGTCACCGGAGATCAGGATGGCCAGCTGAGGAATCCAGTCGACCGGTACCAGGTCGACGGCGTTCATCAGGAATACCCAGACGAAAATGGTCAGCGCCAGCGGAGCGATTACCGGGCTACGGCCGTGGAAGGAGTCCTTCACGCTGCCATTGACGAAGTCCACCATCACTTCTACGAAGTTCTGCAGGCCGCCAGGTTGGCCGGAAGTCGCCTTCTTGGCCGCCATGCGGAAGATGAACAGGAAGATCAGACCCAGCGCGACGGACCAACCCAGGGTGTCCAGGTGGAACGCCCAGAAGCCCATTGCCTTGGCTTCTGCAGCCGAATGGGCGAAGCCCCAGCTGCCGTCTGGTAGTTGACCGTAGGTCAGGTTCTGCAAGTGGTGCTGGATATAGCCCGAAGCGGTTTCTGCTGCCATGGTTGCCTCAAACGCCCTAAGGTCTCGAAAGTCTTTTATTCATCAGCAGGGGCGCGAACCAGCTGACCAAAAGGGTCAACACGAAGACGCCGAATACTGCTAACGGCGCCAGTGGCTTCACTCCTGCGAAGGTCAGTGCAAAAAGCACTGCCGTCAAAATCATCTTGCCTGCCTCGCCAGCGTAGAACGACTTGACGATGGCTTGTGCCGCCCGGGCCCCGCTGAAGCGAAATGCCTTCCAGGCGAAATACACATTGGGTAGCCAGGCAATCAAACCTCCGCAAAGGCCTGAATATCCACTGACCGCCCCTTTCCACTGCCACAACACCAACGTTGCCAGCAGCAGTACGACGAATTGAGCCAGCAGTACCGGGAAAACCGCCCAGCGATGGAAAGGCAGGCGGTTTGGCGTGCGGATTTCCATCACAACTGCTCCTCGGAAGTCGACCAGCAAGTCAGTTATGACTTGGCATAATTTGTGCCGACAAAATGCGCGCAGAGTATAGGGGTGGATTAACCCCTATTCAACTATTCGGTAGTGATTTCCGACTGCGCGCTACAACGGGAATTGTTTCAGCGGATGTGAGCAAGCACGCCTTGCAACTCGTCAAGCGAGTTGTAGCGAATAACCAATTGGCCTTTGCCCTTGTTGCCATGGCGGATCTGCACGGCCGAGCCCAGGCGCTCTGCGAGCCGCTGTTCAAGGCGTGCGATATCCGGATCAGGTTTGCTCGGTTCGACCGGATCAGGTTTGTCGCTGAGCCACTGACGAACCAGTGCCTCGGTTTGGCGCACGGTGAGGCCACGTGCGACAACATGACGCGCCCCCTCTTCCTGGCGGTGTTCTTCCAGGCCGAGCAATGCACGGGCGTGCCCCATCTCCAGGTCGCCATGGGCGAGCATGGTCTTGATCGCGTCAGGCAGGGTGATCAGGCGCAGCAGGTTGGCCACCGTCACCCGCGACTTGCCCACGGCATCGGCCACCTGTTGCTGGGTGAGCTCGAACTCCTGCTGCAGGCGCTGCAGGGCCAGCGCCTCTTCCAACGGGTTGAGGTCTTCGCGCTGGATGTTCTCGATCAGCGCCATGGCGATGGCGGCTTCGTCGGGCACTTCGCGGACCATCGCCGGGATCTTGTCCAGGCCAGCCTGCTGGGTGGCGCGCCAGCGGCGCTCACCGGCGATGATCTCGTAGCGGTTGCCATCGATCGGGCGCACCACGATCGGTTGCATCACGCCATGGTTGCGAATCGAGTGCGCGAGCTCTTCCAGCGCCTCCGGGTCCATGTCCCGGCGCGGCTGGTACTTGCCACGCTGGATCAGCTCGACCGGCAGGTGTTGCAGTTCTTTCTGGTCGATCTTCACAGCCTGCTCTTCGAGCGCGCTGACGGAAGGACCACTGAGCAGTGCATCCAACCCACGTCCGAGACCCCGTTTCTTGACGGCCATACGGATTCCTTAAGTTGTTTGTGCAGTGCGTGATTGACGGCGTTGACGGCGTACCAGTTCCCCGGCCAGGGCCAGATAAGCCAGCGCGCCTCGCGATTGCTTGTCGTAGGCCAGGGCCGGCATGCCGAAGCTCGGGGCCTCGGCCAGGCGAATGTTGCGCGGAATGACCGTGTCGTACAGCTGCGGGCCAAAGTGCTCCTTCAGCTGCGCCGAGACATCATTGTTCAGGCTCAGGCGCGGATCGTACATGGTCCGCAGCAGGCCCTCGATCTTCAGCTCCGGGTTCAGCCGGGCGGCGATGCGCTTGATGTTATCCACAAGGTCGCTGAGACCTTCCAGTGCGTAATACTCGCACTGCATCGGGATGATCACGCCATCTGAAGCGACCAGGGCGTTGAGCGTCAGCATCGACAGCGACGGAGGGCAATCGATGAGGATGTAGTCGTAGTTCTCGCGGATAGGCGCCAAGGCGTTGCGCAGGCGGCTCTCCTTGACCTGCATTTCCAGCAGCACCACTTCGGCGGCTGTCAGGTCACGGTTGGCCGGCAGCAACTGGAAACCACCGTGCTCGGAGTAATGCATGGCCTGGGCCAGGTCGCATTCCCCGATCAACAGGTCGTAGACCGAGTGCTCGAGCTCGTGCTTGTCCACACCGCTGCCCATGGTGGCGTTGCCCTGCGGATCGAGGTCGATCAGCAGCACACGACGCTTGGTCGCGGCCAGCGAGGCGGCGAGATTGATACAGGTGGTGGTCTTGCCCACACCACCTTTCTGGTTCGCGATTGCGAATACCTTAGCCATTGTTGCGTGTGTTCCCAGTCATGCCTTGCGGCGCAGTATCAGCAGATGGCGCTGGCCCTGGCAACCTGGAACGGTCAGGGCCTGCTCGCTTTCCACTGTGAAGTCTGCGGGCAATGCTACCAGTTCATCGGCAGGATGCAGCCCCTTCATTGCAAGCCATTGCGTCCCGGTGTCGCCCAGGTGGCGGGTCCAGTTGGTGAAGTTCTCCATGCTGCTGAAGGCGCGGGAGATGATTCCGCTGAACGGTTGTGTCGGCTGGAAGGCTTCGACCCGACTGTGGATAACCGTGAGGTTGTCCAACTTGAGCTCCATTTTCACCTGGGTCAGGAAGCGGGTCTTCTTGCCGTTGGCGTCCAGCACCGTCACGCGCTTGTGCGGATGCAGGATAGCCAATGGGATGCCGGGCATGCCACCGCCACTGCCGACATCCAGCCAGTTGTCACGCTCGCTGTGGATAAACGGCATGACACTGAGGCTGTCGAGCAGGTGACGCGACACCATCTCGTCGGGGTCGCGCACGGCGGTGAGGTTGTAGGCTTTGTTCCATTTGATCAACAGGGCGAGGTAGCCGAGCAGCTTCTCGTGATGCTCGGCGCTCAGCTCGACACCGAGCTGGCGCGCACCTGTGGACAACTCTTCAGCGTGTTGCGGGGTGACCAGGGAACTCAAGCGCTTTGCTCCAATTCGCGGCCAGCGCCGCGTTTTTTCAAGTGAATCAGCAACAGGGAAATCGCCGCTGGGGTCACGCCCGGGATACGCGAAGCCTGACCCAGGGTTTCCGGACGGGTCTGGCCCAGCTTGCCCTGGATTTCCTTGGACAGGCCGGAAATCGTCGAGTAATCGATATCCACAGGCAGGCGGGTGTCTTCGCTGGCACGCAGACGTGCGATTTCATCCTGCTGGCGATCAATGTAACCAGCGTACTTGGTGCGGATTTCGACCTGCTCGGCGACCTGTGGATCAATCGCTTCACCGCCGGTTGCCTCAATCAGCCCGGCGTAGTCGATTTCCGGGCGCGCCAGCAGGTTGAGGAGACTGTACTCGTGGCTGAGCGGAGTACCGAACTTATCCACAATGGCCTGGCCTTGCTCGGTGTTCGGGCGGACCCAGGTCGACTTCAGACGCTGCTCCTCGCGTTCGATGCCGTCGCGCTTGGCGCAGAAGGCGGCCCAACGCTGATCGTCGATCAGGCCAAGTTCGCGGCCCTTTTCGGTCAGGCGCAGGTCGGCGTTGTCTTCGCGCAGGATCAGGCGGTACTCGGCACGCGAAGTGAACATGCGGTACGGCTCCTGGGTACCCAGGGTAATCAGGTCGTCGACCAGTACGCCGATGTATGCCTCGTCGCGGCGCGGGCACCAGCTGTCTCGGCCCTGCGCACGCAGGGCGGCATTGGTCCCGGCCAGCAAGCCTTGTGCGCCGGCTTCTTCATAACCGGTGGTGCCGTTGATCTGGCCGGCGAAGAACAGACCGCCGATGACCTTGGTCTCGAGGCTGTACTTGAGGTCGCGCGGGTCGAAGTAGTCGTATTCGATGGCGTAGCCCGGGCGCACGATGTGTGCGTTTTCCATGCCGCGGATCGATCGCACCAGCTCCAGTTGCACATCGAACGGCAGCGAAGTGGAAATACCGTTGGGGTAAAGCTCATGGGTGGTCAGGCCTTCCGGCTCGATGAACACCTGGTGGCTTTCCTTGTCGGCGAAGCGGTGGATCTTGTCTTCGATCGACGGGCAGTAGCGCGGGCCGACACCTTCGATGACACCCGAGTACATCGGCGAACGGTCGAGGTTCGAGGCGATGATCTCGTGGGTGCGCGCATTGGTGTGGGTAATCCAGCAGCTCACCTGACGCGGGTGCATCTGGGCGTTGCCCATGAACGACATCACCGGGATCGGCGTATCGCCTGGTTGCTCGGTCATCACCGAGAAGTCCACCGAACGGCCGTCGATACGCGGCGGGGTACCGGTTTTCAGGCGGCCGACGCGCAGCGGCAGTTCACGCATGCGGTGGGCCAAGGCGATCGAAGGCGGATCACCGGCGCGACCACCGGAATGGTTTTGCAAACCAATGTGGATAAGCCCACCGAGGAAAGTACCGGTGGTCAGTACCACCGATTCGGCGAAGAAACGCAGGCCCATCTGGGTCACCACGCCTTTGACCTGGTCCTGCTCGACGATCAGGTCGTCGCAGGACTGCTGGAATATCCACAGGTTCGGCTGGTTTTCCAGGATTTCACGCACCACTGCCTTGTAGATGGCGCGGTCGGCCTGTGCACGGGTAGCGCGTACAGCCGGGCCCTTGCGGTTGTTCAGAACGCGGAACTGGATGCCGCTCTTGTCGGTGGCCAGCGCCATGGCGCCGCCGAGGGCATCGATCTCTTTGACCAGATGGCTTTTGCCAATACCGCCAATGGCGGGGTTGCAGCTCATGTGACCGAGGGTTTCCACGTTATGGGTCAACAGCAGGGTTTTCACACCCATGCGTGCAGACGCAAGCGCAGCCTCGGTACCGGCATGGCCGCCGCCGATGACGATCACTTCAAAACGGGAAGGGAAATCCACCACGCACCTCGTGCCTGTTTTTGCGAATAGAGAAGGTAAGCGGACAAGTATAGGGACTTCACCCCCTTTAAAGAAACCGTCTGAGCAAATTTTGACCAGTCTGTGGATGAGTGGCAGCCAACAGAAATCAAAGAGGAAAAATTTAAAAAAGCTTTGTTTTTATGTTTATTCTTATGCACAAGCTTTGCTGTGGATAAGGTTATGTAGGCCTTTATTCATGCTGTGTAGAGAAAAATTAAACCCTGTGGCTGGAGTACCATGAGGGCTATGGATAACACGATTTAGCCTGTGGATTAAATGACTGTTTACCCACAAGCAGGTTTGTCCTCAGAAAAAAAGCCTGCTTATCAACGGAGCTGAAGGCGAGTTTTCCACAGGGCTCCTGAGAGCAGATCGGGGTAGGTGAATGAAAAAAATGTGAACCTGCACCGGCCTCTTCGCGGGTAAACCCGCTCTCACAGGGGTCTGCACAGCCTTCAGGTGCGGCGCGATTTCCATAGGAGCTGCGAAATTTGAGGCAAAAAAAAGCCGCTCCCGAAGGAGCGGCTCTTGGTTTTGCCTGGCTGTGAATTACTTGCCGATGCAAAAGCTGGAGAAAATCCGCCCCAGCAGGTCATCAGAGCTGAATGCCCCGGTAATCTCCCCCAGGGCCTGCTGCGCCTGCCGCAGGTCTTCCGCCAACAGCTCACCCGCACCAGCCAGGGTCAGTTGTGCACGGCCATGTTCCAGGTGCTCACTGGCCTGGCGCAGGGCATCCAGATGGCGCCGGCGAGCGCTGAAACCACTCTCCGCCGTCTGTTCATAACCCATGCAGGCCTTCAGGTGGTCACGCAGCAACTGCAGCCCTGCATCGTCCCCTTTGGCACTGAGGGTGATCGTTACATGGCCGTCATCGCACTGTTCCAGCGCTACCCGCTCACCACTAAGATCGGCCTTGTTCCGAATCAGCGTTACCTTGGCCGGGTCTGGCCGTTGGTCGAGAAATTCTGGCCACAGGGCAAACGGGTCGCTGGCCTCGGGCGCGGTGGAGTCCACCACCAACAACACCCGGTCTGCCTCGCCAATGGCCTTCAGCGCACGTTCCACGCCAATCTTTTCCACATGGTCATCGGTGTCGCGCAAACCGGCAGTATCGACCACGTGCAGCGGCATGCCATCGATGTGGATATGCTCACGCAGGATGTCCCGCGTGGTGCCGGCAATGTCGGTGACGATGGCCGCTTCCCGTCCGGCCAGCTGGTTCAGCAGGCTCGACTTGCCCGCATTCGGCCGACCGGCGATAACCACGGTCATGCCATCACGCAGCAAGGCCCCCTGCCCGGCTTCCCGCTGCACTGTGGACAACTCGGCGCGAACAGTATCGAGCATCGAAAGCACATGGCCATCGGCGAGGAAATCGATTTCTTCCTCGGGGAAGTCGATCGCCGCCTCGACGTAGATGCGCAGGGCTATCAATGCTTCGGTCAGGCTGTGCACACGCTTGGAGAACTCCCCCTGCAGCGAACGCAGTGCGTTGCGGGCAGCCTGGCTGGAACTGGCTTCGATCAGGTCGGCAATGGCTTCGGCCTGGGCCAGATCGAGCTTGTCGTTGAGGAATGCACGTTCGCTGAACTCACCCGGGCGAGCCAGCCGACAGCCAACCTGTACACAGCGCTGCAGCAGCATATCCAGCACCACCGGGCCACCATGGCCCTGCAGTTCCAGCACGTCCTCGCCGGTGAACGAATTCGGCCCGGGGAAGAACAGCGCGATCCCTTCATCCAGTACCAGGCCTTCCTCGTCGCGGAACGGGCCGTAATGGGCGTGGCGCGGGGTAAGCGTACGGTCGGTGATCAACTGGCCGGCCTTGGCGGCCAGAGGGCCGGACAACCTGACAATACCCACACCGCCGCGGCCCTGGGCGGTGGCAATGGCGGCGATGGTTTCACGCACAGTGTTCATGCTCGAAAGCCTCTACGACAAAAACGACAGATAGCAAAAACGCCCCACTAGGGGGCGTTTTTTATTCACAGGCTAGCGCAGTAGCCTGTCAAGCAGCAGCTTTTTTGCTGGCTGCTTCGATGCTGCGAGTGATGTACCACTGCTGTGTGATCGACAGGCAGTTGTTCACAACCCAGTACAGCACCAGACCAGCCGGGAACCACAGGAAGAAGAAGGTGAAGATGATCGGCATCATTTTCATCACCTTGGCCTGCATCGGATCCGGCGGCGTCGGGTTCAGGCGCTGCTGGATGAACATGGTGGCGCCCATGATGATCGGCAGGATGAAGAACGGATCCTTGATCGACAGGTCGGTAATCCACAGCATCCATGGGGCCTGGCGCATTTCCACGCTTTCCAGCAGTACCCAGTACAGGGCCAGGAACACTGGCATCTGCACCAGGATCGGCAGGCAGCCGCCCAGCGGGTTGATCTTCTCTTTCTTGTACAGCTCCATCATCGCCTGGGACATCTTCTGGCGATCGTCACCGAAGCGTTCCTTCAGTGCAGCGAGCTTTGGCGCGACGGCACGCATGCGCGCCATCGAACGGTAGCTGGCAGCCGACAGCGGGAAGAACAGGCCTTTGATCAGCATGGTCAGCACGATGATCGACCAGCCCCAGTTACCCAGCAGGCTGTGGATATGTTGCAGCAGCCAGAAGATCGGCTGGGCGATGAACCACAGGAAACCGTAGTCGACAGTCAGTTCCAGACCTGGGGACAACTCTTTCAGCTTGGACTGGATTTTCGGGCCGGCATACAGCATGGCGCTGGTTTCGACCTTGCCGCCAGCAGGCACGCTGATGGCCGGGCCGGTGTAGCCGATGATGTAGTTGCCCTGGCTGTCCTTGCGGGTCTGGACAACGTTATTGTCCGACTTGGCCGGAATCCAGGCGGTCACGAAGTAGTGCTGCAGCCAGGCAACCCAGCCGCCGGACACATTTTCTTTCAAATTGCCTTTGTCGATATCCTTCATCGAGACCTTTTTGTAAGGCTCGGAAGGGGTCCACAGGGCAGCGCCCAGGTAAGTAGCGGTGCCGGTGGCAGTGCTCGACGACGGATCGGAGCTGGCATCACGCTTGAGCTGGGCAAACATGTTGCCGCTCCAGGCCTGGCCGCTCTGGTTGTCGATCAGGTAGCTGACGGTCAGGTCATACTCGCCACGCTTGAAGCTGAAGCGCTTGATGTAGTTGACGCCGTTGTCGCTGAACTTCAGGTCGACCACCAGTTGTTCCTGACCATCGGCCAGCTGGTAACCCTTCTTGTCACTAGCGTACAGAGGACGACCGGCAGGACGTGCATCCGGACCGTTGACGCCGGTCAGGCCGCTTTGTGCCAGGTAGACACGCTCGCCACCGTTGTCGAACAGTTGGAACGGAATGTCCGGGTGGTCCTGACGACGTGGGTACTGCGGCAGGTTCAACTGGACGATGTCACCACCGACCGGATCGATAGCCAGTTCCAGGACATCGGTCTTGACCCGGATCAGGTCCTTGCTGACCGCAACCGGCGCCAGTTCGGCAGCGCTGGTTTCGGCGTTGGCGCTTGGCACATCGGCGCTGGCGCCGGCATTACCGGCCGGTACGCCATCCGGCAAACCCGGGGCAACGGTGCTGGCAGCAGTATTCTGAGTCGGCAGGGCAGCCTGGCCGTAGTCCTGGTTCCACTTGAGGACCATGACGTAGGACACGATTGCCAGGGCGACGATCAGGATCGTGCGTTTAATATCCATGATTACTCGGCTATCGAAGAAGTTCGGGAGGAAGGAGCGGGAGGAACGGGATCGAAACCGCCGTCGTTCCACGGATGACAACGCCCCAGGCGACGAACGGCTAGCCACCCACCACGCCAGAAGCCGTGGTTTTCGATGGCTTCATAAGCGTAACAGGAGCAACTGGGGAAGAAACGACAGTGGTTGGCCATCAGAGGACTAATGGCGTAACGGTAAAACTGGATCGGAACGAGCGCCAGTTTACGCATCTTGGCTGTCTACCCCTGCGGAATTGGCGGTCACTGCTGGAGTGGGCCGGCTGCGCGCCAGGCGTTTCCAGAGTTTGCCAAAGTGTTGGTGCAATTCCGGGTTTTCTATCTCACCCAATCCCTTGCGCGCGACGATCACAATGTCCAACCCGGCAAGCAATTGCTGGTTCAGGCGAAAGGAATCGCGCATCAAGCGCTTGAGGCGGTTGCGTTGAACGGCGAGCTTGACGCTCTTCTTGCCGATCACCAGGCCGAGGCGTGGGTGATCGAGGCCGTTCTCACGAGCAAGGATCAGCAGGTTTTTCCCTGGAACCTTGCCGGTTGGGGAGTCGAAGACCGCTTTGAAATGTCGGGGTGTAAGCAGTCGCTTTTCCCGACTGAAGTCCTGACTCACCACCTGTGCCGAAAAATCAAATGGCCAGACGCTTACGGCCTTTGGCACGACGACGCGACAGAACAGCGCGGCCGTTCTTGGTAGCCATACGGGCACGGAAGCCGTGGGTGCGCGCGCGCTTGATGGTGCTTGGTTGGAAAGTACGTTTCATGGCGTGTTACCTGGTTTGTCGACGACGGGCCGGGATGGCCCCCTTTTTAAGAGACCGGCGATTCTAGAGAAAGCAAGCCCGTAGGTCAATTTCCAACCAGTCTTTCCATATAGAGCACGTGATGGACGGTGCGTGCTTGTCCATCCCCCAAGGGTGCTTGATCGGACACACGAATTGGGGACAACATGAAAAAAAAGAAGAGACATATAAAAAGCTTTTCTGAAGAATCTATAAATCTTAAGTGGATAACCTTCTGTGGATAACCTGCTTGAGGCCAGAAAATACGGGCTGTACAGAGTTTTACAACTGTGTTCTCAACCGGTGCTGCGCTTGTTTTCTTCGTGGTCAAAAGCTGTGGATTAAATCGATGCTTATCCACAGCAGAGTTATCAACAGACCTGACCTCAGGGTTGTGCATAGCGCTCATGGGTGCTTATCCACAGGGCTTATTCACAGTGCGGCGAAGTCTTTTTGGTCGATAAATGGCTGTTTTGTCATGGTTCCTAACGTGTCCACATGTGGATAACTGAACGCTCGACCGGTACAATGGCGGTTTGTTTTTGCCTCATCCGGCTTTCAAACTCAGGGGATATCCGTGTCAGTGGAACTTTGGCAGCAGTGCGTGGAGCTTCTGCGCGATGAACTGCCTGCCCAGCAATTCAACACCTGGATCCGTCCGCTACAGGTCGAAGCCGAAGGCGACGAGTTGCGCGTCTATGCGCCTAACCGTTTCGTTCTCGATTGGGTCAATGAAAAGTACCTGGGTCGTTTGCTCGAGCTGTTGGGCGAAAACGGCAGCGGCATTGCGCCTGCCCTTTCCTTGTTGATCGGCAGCCGTCGCAGCTCCGCGCCACGTGCCGCACCCAACGCGCCAGTAAGTGCTGCGGTGGCCGCCTCGCTGGCCCAGAGCCAGGCCCAGAGCCAGACACAGAAGGCAGTGCCGGCAGCGGTCGAACCCGTCGCCGTCGCGGCGGCCGAGCCTGTGCTGGTCGATGAACTGGCCGAGCCATCCTCGCGTGACAGCTTCGATGCCATGGCCGAGCCGGCTTCTGCGTCGGCCGGCAGTGCCCGGACCGAACAGCGCACCGTGCAGGTAGAAGGTGCGCTCAAACACACCAGTTACTTGAACCGCACCTTCACGTTCGACACCTTCGTCGAAGGTAAGTCGAACCAGCTGGCGCGCGCGGCTGCCTGGCAGGTGGCAGACAACCCCAAGCATGGTTACAACCCGCTCTTCCTTTATGGTGGTGTGGGCCTGGGTAAAACCCACCTCATGCATGCTGTGGGTAACCACCTGCTGAAGAAGAACCCGAACGCCAAGGTCGTGTACCTGCATTCGGAGCGCTTCGTCGCGGACATGGTCAAGGCTCTGCAACTCAACGCCATCAATGAATTCAAGCGTTTCTACCGCTCGGTGGATGCGTTGCTGATCGACGATATCCAGTTCTTTGCCCGTAAAGAGCGCTCGCAGGAAGAGTTTTTCCACACCTTCAACGCCCTGCTTGAGGGGGGCCAGCAGGTAATCCTTACCTCTGACCGCTACCCCAAGGAGATCGAAGGCCTGGAAGAGCGTCTGAAGTCGCGCTTTGGTTGGGGCCTGACGGTGGCCGTCGAGCCACCAGAGCTGGAAACCCGCGTGGCGATCCTGATGAAGAAGGCCGACCAGGCCAAGGTCGAACTGCCGCATGACGCGGCCTTCTTCATTGCCCAGCGCATCCGTTCCAACGTCCGTGAACTGGAAGGCGCATTGAAGCGGGTGATCGCTCACTCGCACTTCATGGGGCGCGACATCACCATCGAACTGATTCGTGAGTCGCTCAAGGACCTGCTGGCGCTCCAGGACAAACTGGTCAGTGTGGATAACATTCAGCGTACCGTCGCCGAGTACTACAAGATCAAGATCTCCGATCTGTTGTCCAAGCGTCGTTCGCGTTCCGTGGCGCGTCCACGCCAGGTGGCCATGGCCCTGTCCAAGGAGCTGACTAACCACAGTCTGCCGGAAATCGGCGACATGTTCGGTGGTCGCGACCATACGACCGTGCTGCACGCCTGCCGCAAGATCAACGAACTGAAGGAATCCGACGCGGACATCCGCGAGGACTACAAGAACCTGCTGCGGACGCTGACGACCTGATGGCCGTCTGCGCAGCTAATTGAAGGCAAGGGACTAGACCATGCATTTCACCATTCAACGCGAAGCCCTGTTGAAACCCCTGCAACTGGTCGCCGGTGTCGTCGAGCGCCGTCAGACCTTGCCGGTCCTGTCCAACGTATTGCTGGTCGTGCAAGGCCAGCAACTGTCGTTGACCGGTACCGACCTGGAAGTCGAACTGGTAGGCCGCGTGCAACTGGAAGAGCCGGCCGAGCCTGGCGAAATCACTGTCCCGGCCCGCAAGCTGATGGACATTTGCAAAAGCCTGCCGAACGACGCCCTGATCGATATCAAGGTCGACGAGCAGAAACTGTTGGTCAAGGCCGGCCGTAGCCGCTTTACCCTGTCGACCCTGCCAGCCAATGACTTTCCGACCGTGGAAGAAGGCCCGGGCTCGCTGACCTGCAACCTGGAACAGAGCAAGCTGCGCCGTCTGATCGAGCGCACCAGTTTCGCCATGGCCCAGCAGGATGTGCGCTACTACCTCAACGGTATGCTGCTGGAGGTTTCCCGCAACACCCTACGAGCTGTGTCCACTGACGGTCATCGCCTGGCGCTGTGCTCCATGAGCGCACCGATCGAGCAGGATGATCGCCACCAGGTCATCGTGCCACGCAAAGGTATCCTCGAACTGGCACGCCTGCTGACCGACCCGGAAGGCATGGTCAGCATCGTCCTGGGCCAGCACCACATTCGCGCCACCACCGGTGAATTCACCTTCACTTCCAAGCTGGTGGACGGCAAGTTCCCGGACTACGAGCGCGTACTGCCCAAGGGCGGTGACAAGCTGGTGGTCGGCGACCGTCAGGCGCTGCGTGAAGCCTTCAGCCGTACTGCGATTCTTTCCAACGAAAAGTACCGCGGTATCCGCCTGCAACTGGCTGCTGGCCAACTGAAGATCCAGGCCAACAACCCCGAGCAGGAAGAAGCTGAAGAAGAAATCAGCGTGGACTACGAAGGTAGTTCGCTGGAAATCGGCTTCAACGTCAGCTACCTGCTGGACGTGCTGGGCGTAATGACTACCGAGCAAGTTCGTCTGATCCTGTCCGATTCCAACAGCAGTGCCCTGCTGCAGGAAGCTGGCAATGACGATTCTTCCTACGTTGTCATGCCAATGCGTCTGTAACCCGTAGCAGGCGAAATGTCTCTTCGACGTATCATGGTCACCGCGGTGCGCAACTTGCACCCGGTGACACTCTCACCGTCCCCCCGCATCAACATCCTTTACGGCGCCAACGGCAGCGGCAAAACCAGCGTGCTTGAGGCCGTGCACCTGCTCGGGCTGGCGCGCTCGTTCCGCAGCACCCGCCTGAACCCGGTTATCCAGTACGAACAACCGGCCTGTACCGTGTTCGGCGAAGTGCAATTGGCCGAGGGTGGCAGCAGTAATCTGGGTGTATCCCGGGAGCGGCAGGGGGAGTTCACTATTCGCATTGATGGGCAGAATGCGCGGAGTGCGGCGCAACTGGCTGAATTGCTACCGCTCCAGCTCATCAATCCGGACAGTTTCCGCTTGTTGGAAGGCGCTCCGAAAATACGCCGCCAGTTCCTGGATTGGGGGGTGTTCCACGTGGAACCTCGTTTTCTGCCAGCCTGGCAACGGCTGCAGAAGGCACTGCGGCAGCGGAACTCATGGTTGCGGCATGGTACACTTGACCCAGCTTCGCAAGCCGCCTGGGACCGGGAATTGTGCCTGGCCAGTGCGGAAATAGATGAATACCGTCGCAACTACATCAAGGCCTTGAAGCCCGTCTTCGAGCGAACCCTGAGCGAACTGGTCGAGCTGGACGGGTTGACCCTTAGCTACTACCGAGGCTGGGACAAGGACCGGGAACTGCAAGAAGTACTCGCTTCCTCTCTCCTTCGCGATCAGCAGATGGGCCACACTCAGGCCGGTCCGCAGCGTGCTGATCTGCGTCTTCGTCTGGCTGCCAACAATGCAGCCGACATCCTGTCGCGTGGTCAGCAAAAGCTGGTGGTGTGCGCATTGCGCATTGCCCAAGGCCACCTCGTTAGTCAGGCTCGCCGCGGTCACTGTATTTATCTCGTGGATGACTTGCCGTCCGAACTGGACGACCAGCATCGCCGCGCGCTGTGTCGCTTGCTTGAAGAATTACGCTGCCAGGTGTTCATCACCTGTGTAGATCACGAATTACTGAGGGAAGGCTGGCAGACGGAAACGCCAGTTGCTTTGTTCCACGTGGAACAAGGCCGTATCACCCAGACCCACGACCATCGGGAGTGAATGCATGAGCGAAAATCAAACGTACGACTCCTCCAGCATCAAGGTGCTGAAAGGTTTGGATGCCGTGCGCAAGCGCCCCGGCATGTACATTGGCGACACCGATGATGGTAGCGGCCTGCACCACATGGTCTTCGAGGTGGTCGACAACTCGATCGACGAAGCCCTCGCCGGTCACTGCGATGACATCACCGTCATCATCCACCCGGACGAATCCATCAGTGTGCGCGACAACGGTCGCGGCATTCCGGTCGACGTGCATAAAGAAGAAGGCGTTTCCGCAGCCGAGGTCATCATGACCGTGCTGCACGCTGGCGGTAAGTTCGACGACAACTCCTACAAGGTATCCGGCGGTTTGCACGGCGTAGGTGTTTCTGTAGTGAACGCCCTGTCTGAGAAACTGGTACTGACCGTTCGCCGTAGCGGCAAGATCTGGGAACAGACCTACGTTCACGGTGTTCCACAGGCACCGATGGCGGTTGTCGGTGACAGCGAAACCACCGGTACCCACATCCACTTCAAGCCTTCGGCTGAAACCTTCAAGAACATTCACTTCAGCTGGGACATCCTGGCCAAGCGTATCCGCGAACTGTCGTTCCTCAACTCGGGCGTTGGCATCCTGCTGAAGGATGAACGTAGCGGTAAGGAAGAGTTCTTCAAGTACGAAGGCGGCCTGCGTGCGTTCGTCGAATACCTGAACACCAACAAGACCCCGGTCAACTCCCAGGTATTCCACTTCAACGTCCAGCGTGACGATGGCGTGGGTGTTGAAGTCGCCCTGCAGTGGAACGACAGCTTCAACGAAAACCTGTTGTGCTTCACCAACAACATTCCGCAGCGTGATGGCGGTACTCACCTGGTGGGCTTCCGTTCCTCGCTGACCCGTAGCCTGAACAGCTATATCGAACAGGAAGGCCTGGCCAAGAAGAACAAGGTGGCGACCACTGGCGACGACGCCCGTGAAGGCCTGACCGCGATCATCTCGGTGAAGGTGCCGGACCCTAAGTTCAGCTCGCAGACCAAGGACAAGCTGGTCTCCTCGGAGGTGAAAACCGCCGTGGAACAGGAGATGAACAAGTACTTCGCCGACTTCCTGCTGGAAAACCCGAACGAGGCCAAGGCCGTCGTTGGCAAGATGATCGATGCTGCCCGTGCCCGTGAAGCGGCACGTAAAGCCCGTGAAATGACTCGCCGTAAAGGCGCGCTGGATATTGCTGGCCTGCCAGGCAAACTGGCGGACTGCCAGGAAAAGGACCCTGCCCTTTCCGAACTGTACCTGGTGGAGGGTGACTCCGCGGGTGGCTCGGCGAAGCAAGGCCGCAACCGTCGTACCCAGGCAATCCTGCCGTTGAAGGGTAAAATCCTCAACGTCGAGAAAGCGCGCTTCGACAAGATGATCTCGTCCCAGGAAGTGGGCACGCTGATCACTGCACTGGGCTGCGGTATCGGCCGCGAAGAGTACAACATCGACAAGCTGCGTTATCACAACATCATCATCATGACCGATGCTGACGTTGACGGTTCGCACATCCGTACCCTGCTGCTGACCTTCTTCTTCCGTCAGTTGCCGGAGCTGGTCGAGCGCGGCTACATCTACATTGCCCAGCCACCGCTGTACAAGGTGAAGAAAGGCAAGCAGGAGCAATACATCAAGGATGACGAGGCCATGGAAGAGTACATGACCCAGTCGGCCCTGGAAGATGCCAGCCTTCACCTGGACGAGTCGGCACCAGCGGTTTCCGGTGTACAGCTGGAAGCATTGGTGAATGAATTCCGTAGTGTCATGAAGACACTCAAGCGTCTGTCGCGCTTGTACCCAGAAGAGCTGACCGAGCACTTCATCTACCTGCCGGAGGTCAGCCTGGAACAGCTGGGTGACCACGCTGTGATGCAAGCCTGGCTGGCACAGTTCCAGGAACGTCTGAATAACAGCCAGAAGTCCGGCCTGGTTTACAAAGCCAGCCTGCGCGAAGACAAAGAGCGCAACGTATGGTTGCCAGAAGTGGAGGTTACGTCCCACGGCCTGGCCAGCTATGTCACCTTCAACCGAGACTTCTTTGGCAGCAATGACTACCGTACCGTAGTCAACATTGGTGCCAAGCTGTCCAGCTTGTTGGGCGAAGGTGCTTATGTGCAGCGCGGTGAGCGCCGCAAGGCAATTGTCGAGTTCAAGGAAGGCCTGGATTGGCTGATGAACGAAACCACCAAGCGCCACACCATCCAGCGATACAAAGGGCTGGGCGAGATGAACCCTGAGCAGCTGTGGGAAACCACCATGGACCCAACCGTCCGCCGTATGCTCAAGGTCACCATCGAGGATGCGATCGCTGCCGACCAGATCTTCAACACCCTGATGGGTGATGCGGTCGAGCCGCGTCGTGACTTCATCGAAAGCAACGCGCTGTCGGTATCGAACCTGGACTTCTGATCCGGTGTAGATCGCCAGGCACTAAAAAGCCCGCGAAAGCGGGCTTTTTAGTGCCTGTAGAAATCAGTAACCGCTGAGGACGTTGACGATCACACCACTGGCAATAGCCACCAGCACATAGTCCCCATTCACATACAACCAGCGGTGATCACGTGGTGGCGCATACAGGTGGCGTGCTTTCCAGTCGGTCACCCAGTAACGGTCGCCGCGGTAGTGCGGGTCAACCACATGGCCACGCTGCCACTGCTGATGCGGAACCGGCATGCCCGGTTGTGGGCGGAAATTCGGGTCGCGATAAGCGGGACCGCGGCCATTATCATGTCGGCCTTGGTACTGTGGCTGACCATGCGGTGGGTTGCCTTGGTGCAATGGGCCGCCATCATGCCGGTCAGGTGGGCCTGGCTGCGCGAAACTGGCCAAGGGGGCGCTGAGCATGAGCGTGGCGCAGATCACGGTCAGGGTTGTCTTCATTTTGCGGTCCTCTGCATGTTGACGCCTGGCGGAAGCTGACTGGCTGCCAGGTTCGGTTAACTGATCAGACCACAATCATTCCCGCTTAATGTCAGGACAGAGGTAAAGGTCCGGTAAAGGTCTGAGGAGGCGCGGTGGATGGCACCGGCTTCGCCGGGGTTCGCGGGTGAACCCGCTCCCACAGGATGTGTGTTGCCCTCGGGAATAAGCAGGCCCTTGTAGAGCGCGTTAACCGAAGGCGTCAATTCAGGCCAAGCTCCTTCAACCGGCGATACAGGGTGCGCTCGCTCAGGCCAAGGTGACGGGCCAGTTCACTGCGCGAGCCCTTGAACTGTTGCAGTGCCTGGGCCAGCTCACCCAGGTGATTGCGCCGGCCATCTGCCGTGATCGCCCCTGTCGACCCAATGTCCTCCGGCAAATGCTCGGGCCGGATAAGTCCGTCGTCCGCAAACAAACGCGCCCTTTCCAGAATGTTGCGGAGTTCGCGAATATTGCCTGGGAATGGATGCAGCACGAGTTTCTGCAAGGCCTCGTCGCTCAGCCTGGGTGTCGGCTTGCCGGCCATGCGCTGCAGCAGGCTCTGGGCGAGCAACGGCAGGTCTTCTGCTCGTTCGCGCAATGCCGGCAGACGTATCGGGAAGCCGCTGATGCGGTAGTACAGGTCTTCGCGGAAGGTGCCGTCCGCGACCATTTGCCTGAGCGGTTTATGGGTTGCCGACACCAGGCGAAAATCCGAATGCACCGTGCGCAGGCTACCCACCGGGCGGAAACTGCCGGACTCGATCAGGCGCAGCAGCTTCACCTGCATCGCCAGCGGTACTTCGCCAATTTCATCGAGGAACAGGGTGCCGCCATGCGCCGCTTCAGCCAGGCCGATCTTGCGCTGGTTGGCGCCAGTGAACGCGCCCTTCTCGTAGCCGAACAACTCGCTCTCGAACAACGATTCGGTCAGGCCGGTACAGTCAACCACCACCAACGGGCCGTTGGCCCGGGGGCTACCCAAGTGCACTGCGCGGGCGAACAGTTCCTTGCCGGTACCCGACTCACCCTGTAGCAACACCGGGATCTGCGCCGGTGCCGCACGTTGCAGGCTGGCCAGGGCCGCTTTGAACGCTGGCGCGCGGCCGACCAGCCCTTGTTCCTGAGGCTGCGCCGACGCGAGGGTGATGCTGGTCAGGCGTTCGACAAAGGCCACCACCCTGCCCTGTTCATCCAGGATCGGCCGCAGCTCTACATCCACATGCTCGGGGCCGCGTGGCGTGTGATGAATGTGCAAAACCCGCTCCGGCGCCTTGCTGTGCCACGCCTTGCGCATCGGGCAATGCTCGCCGGCCTGGTCGCAAGGCACAGCGTAGTGGTGCGAGACCTTGTGGCATTTCTCACCCAGCGGCGCCTGCTCATGGCGACCGAACTGGCGGCGATAGGCAGCGTTGGCCGCCAGCATGTTGTAGTCGGTATCTAGCACGATGGTTGGCAGGGCATCGTGCTCAAGATAGGAAACCAAAGCTAGGATGAGGGGATGGGCTTCAGGCATGACGGCACCGATTGAATGACCGGCGCAGGGTAACAAGGACTGCCAAACACTGCCATTGGCTGACAGTCGACTGCCATCTGCGCCGCCACTGTCGTCGGCAATTGTCAGCAACGGGCCGGTTTTATTGGCCAGAGCGCAGGAAAATGCCTGGCATGCATCTTGATAAACCTCCTGGCACTGCCTACGCCTGTACAAGGCTGGGCGGATAAATTGGAGAACGCGATGATCATCGGCAACAACCTGCACGTGGACGCCTTTTACGACAAGGCGACCTCGACCATCAGCTACTTGGTCATGGACGGCGAAACGCGCAAGTGTGCGTTGATCGACAGTGTCCTGGACTATGACCCCAAGTCGGGGCGTACCTGCACTGCTTCGGCGGACCAGTTGATTAACCGGGTGAAGGAGCTGCGAGCTGACGTGCAGTGGGTGCTGGAAACCCATGTGCATGCCGACCACCTTTCGGCGGCGGCCTATTTGAAGGAAAAGCTTGGCGGCCATACCGCCATCGGCGCGCATATCACCCAGGTACAGAAAGTGTTCGGTGCCCTGTTCAACGCCGAGCCTGGCTTCGCCCGCGATGGCAGCCAGTTCGATGTGCTGTTCGAGGACGAGGAAGGTTTCCGCATTGGCAACCTGCATGCCCGTGCGTTGCACACCCCGGGGCACACACCTGCGTGCATGAGCTTCATGATCGAGGACGCCGGCGAGACAGCGGTGTTCGTCGGCGACACCCTGTTCATGCCCGACTACGGTACTGCCCGTTGCGACTTCCCTGGGGCTGATGCTCGCACCCTGTACCGCTCGATCCGTCGCCTGCTGGCCTTCCCCGACCAGACCCGGCTGTTCATGTGCCACGACTACCTGCCAGGTGGCCGTGACATGCAGTACGTCACCACCGTGGCCGAGCAGCGCGCCAACAATATTCATATCCACCAGGGCATCGATGAGGACAGCTTCGTCGCCATGCGTGAAGCCCGCGACAAGACCCTCGACATGCCCGTGCTGATCCTGCCTTCGGTGCAGGTAAACATGCGCAGCGGCCAGTTCCCCGCGCCGGAAGATAACGGTGTGAGCTACCTGAAGATTCCGCTGAACAAGCTGTGACCGCCCTGCCCCATAACCAGATTTACAGGATTTACCGCCATGCCTGCCTTGTTGTCCCCTGCCAATACCGACCACCACAAAGTGGTCATCGTCGGTGCCGGCGCCGCCGGAATCGCCACCGCTTCCAGCTTGATCAGCCGTGACCCGTCGCTGGATGTGACCTTGATCGACCCCGCCGAAGTGCATTACTACCAGCCCGGCTGGACCATGGTCGGTGCCGGTGTGTTCAATGCGCCAAGCACTGCTCGCACCATGGCCTCGACCATTCCACGCGGCGTTCGCTGGATAAAGGCACGTGTGCAGGGGTTCGACCCGCTGGGCCAACTGGTCCTCCTCGAAGGCGGCCGCGCCATCAGTTATGAACAGTTGGTGGTCTGCCCCGGCCTCAAGCTGGATTGGGCGGCCATTGATGGCCTCAGCGAGACCTTGGGCCGCAATGGCGTCACCTCCAACTACCGCTACGACCTGGCACCCTATACCTGGGAACTGGTGCAGAAGCTCAAGCAAGGCCGAGCGCTGTTCTGCCAGCCGCCCATGCCGATCAAGTGCGCAGGCGCCCCGCAGAAGGCGCTGTACCTGTCTTGCGACCACTGGCTGCGGCATGGTCACCTGGGGGCTGTGAAAGCCAGTTTCTTCAATGCCGGCGCAGTATTGTTCGGTGTGGCGGACTACGTGCCCGCATTGATGAAGTACATCGACAAGTACGCCGTGGATCTCAATTTTTCCCATCGCCTGGTCGCCGTGGACGGCCCGAACAAGCGCGCCACCTTCGTGCGCACCTTGGCCGATGGCAGCAGCGAAACCCGTATCGAGGCCTTCGACATGCTGCACGTGGTACCGCCGCAGGTAGCACCGGACTTCATTCGTGAAAGCCCGTTGGCCGACAGCGCCGGCTGGGTCGATGTCGACCCGCACACCCTGCGCCATCGTCACTTCACCAATGTCCATGCCCTTGGGGACGTGACCAACACCAGCAATGCCAAGACCGCCGCCGCTGCACGCAAGCAGGCTCCGGTCGTGGCCAACAATGTACTGGTGGCCCTGGGCAGGTTGCCTACCCTTGCCCAGTACGATGGTTATGGCTCGTGCCCGCTCACAGTCGAGCGCGGCAAGATCGTCCTGGCCGAGTTCACCTATGGCGGCAAGCTGGCTCCAAGCTTCCCCAACTGGTTGCTGGATGGCCGCAAGCCGACACGTCTGGCCTGGTTGCTCAAGGCGCAGGTGCTGCCACCCTTGTACTGGAAAGGCATGCTCAAGGGCCGCGAGTGGCTGGCACGGCCACAGCCGTTGGTAGCCGAGGGTCGTCAGTGATCGAACATCAAATACTGGGAGCGGGCCTGGGCGCGATCATCGGTGCCGTGCTGGCGTTGACCGGTGCCGGCGGTGGCATTCTCGCAGTGCCTTTGCTGGTGTTCGGCCTGGGGCTGTCGATGGTCGAGGCGGCACCGGTCGGCCTGCTGGCCGTAGGCATGGCGGCAGCGGTGGGTGCTGTGCTGGGCTTGCGGCAGGGCCTGGTGCGCTACCGGGCGGCGCTGTTCATCGCATTGATCGGTGTGGCAGCGGCGCCGTTCGGGCTGATGCTGGCGCACCGCCTGCCGAACACGCCACTGCAGTTGGTGTTCGCCGGGGTGTTGGTGTATGCCTGCCTGCGTATCTGGCGCAAGGCGGCCAAGGAACTGCGCGGCGAAGCCAATGATGCCCATCGCTACATCGAACCCTGCGTGCTGAACCCGCTGCAGGGCCGTTTGCGCTGGACCCTGCCCTGCGCGCGCGCCCTGGCCTTCACCGGCGCATTGTCCGGGCTGCTGTCCGGCCTGCTGGGCGTGGGCGGTGGCTTTGTCATCATCCCGGCCCTTAACCGCTACACCAACCTGCGGATGGCCAGCATCGTCTCCACTTCGCTGGCGGTGATCGCGCTGGTGTCCACCGGCAGTGTGGTCAGCGCCAGCCTCGCAGGGGTCATGCACTGGCAGGTTGGCGCCCCGTTCGCCGTCGGTGCGGTGCTCGGCCTGCTGCTGGCGCGGCCATTGGCGACCAGGCTGGCCGGGCCGCGCTTGCAGCAGATGTTTGCCGTGGCCGGTTGGGCTGCGGCCCTGCTGCTGTCCGGCAAGGCGCTACTGGGCTAGCAGCTCGCTCTGTTCTGCCGCGCACAGCGCCAGCAGGTAGTCCCACACTACCCGCAGGCGCACTGACTTGTGCAGTTCGCGGCGGGTGCAGATCCAGTAGCTGCGCTGGATGGTTTCGCCAGGCAGCACGCGCACCAGCGTCGGGTCGTGGCGGGCCATGTAGTTGGGCAGTACGGCGATGCCCAACCCGGCGCGGGCGGCGGTTTGCTGGGCGATCACGCTGGTGCTGCGAAACACCACGTTGGGGGCCCGGCAGAAGCTGTTGAGAAACAGCAGTTCCTGGCTGAACAGCAAGTCATCGACGTAGCCGATCCAGCTGTGCCGGGCCAGGTCCTCGCGGTTACGCAGCGGGGGCGCGCGATCCAGGTAGTCCTGGCTGGCGTACAGGGCCAGGCGATAGTCAGTGAGCTTGCGGGTGATCAGCAGGTCGGCGTTGGGCCGTTCCAGGTGGATGCTGATCTCCGCCTCGCGGTTGAGGATGCTGACGAAGCGCGGCACTGCCACCAGCTCCACTTCCAGGCCGGGGTAGCGGTCGAACAGCGCATTCATGCGCGGGGTGAAGAACATGATGCCGATGCCTTCGGTCACCCCCAGGCGAATCTTGCCCAGCGGCGTGATGGCCTGGGTGATTTCTTCCTGCGCCAGCAGGGCGACGTTTTCCATGGCTTCGGCGTGCTTGAGCAGGGCCTGGCCCGAGGGGGTCAGTTCATAGCCCTGGGCATGCTGCACGAACAGCGCAGTCCCCAGGCTTTGCTCGATGCTCTCGATGTGCCGGGCCACGGTGCTGTGGGTGGTGTTGAGGCGCTTGGCGGCGGTAAGCAGGCGGCCGCTGCGCTGCAACTCGAGGAAAAACCGCAGATCGTTCCAGTCGAACATGCTGATCCTTTTTGGCAGTTCGTTCCGGCCTCTTTGGCGGGGAGAAACACCCCCCCCCCCCCAGAAGGTTGCTGTTTTTTGTGGGGGACCCCCCCCCCCCCAAAAAGAGGCCAGTACAGACTTACCACTGTGCTAAAACGCACAGCGGCTGCGCGAAATCTCGTGTTTCCTCCACGAAATTACTCACTAAGATGGATCGGGACAAGAATAATAATCAGGCCCGAGGTTGCACATGCCATCAGCCGATTCTGTCTTCGACTACGTGGTCGTAGGTGCCGGTCCCGCCGGTTGCCTGTTGGCCAATCGTTTGTCCGCCGATCCTTCCTGCCGAGTACTGCTGCTGGAAGCGGGTGGGCGCGACAACTATCCCTGGATCCATATCCCCGTCGGTTACCTCTATTGCATCGGCAACCCGCGCACCGACTGGTGCTTCAAGACCGAGGCGCAGCCCGGCCTGGGCGGTCGTGCGCTGGGCTATCCACGCGGCAAGGTGCTGGGTGGCTGCTCCTCGATCAACGGCATGATCTACATGCGCGGCCAGGCCGCCGACTACGACCGTTGGGCCGAGCAAGGCAACGACGGCTGGGCCTGGAAGGACGTACTGCCGCTGTTCAAGGCCAGTGAAAGCCATTTTGCCGGCGCCAGCGAGCACCACGGTGGTGATGGCGAATGGCGGGTCGAGCGCCAGCGCTACAGTTGGCCGATCCTCGATGCCTTCCGTGATGCCGCCGAGCAAAGCGGCATCGGCAAGGTCGATGACTTCAATACCGGCGACAACCAGGGCTGTGGATATTTCCAGGTCAACCAGCGCAGCGGTGTGCGCTGGAACGCTTCCAAGGCTTTCCTGCGGCCGATCAAGGACCGCCCCAACCTCACCGTGCTGACCGGCGTTCAGGTTGACCAGGTGCTGCTCAACAACACCCGTGCACGGGCGGTAAAGGCGTTCTGGCAGGGTGCCTGGCACGAGTTTGCGGCACGTCGCGAGATCATCCTCTGTGCGGGTGCTGTGGGCTCTCCCGGTATCCTGCAGCGCTCCGGCATCGGCCCGCGGCAGTTACTGGAAAGCCTGGGCATTGGCGTGCGTCACGACATGCCCGGTGTTGGCGGCAACCTGCAGGATCACCTGCAGCTGCGCCTGATCTACCAGATCCGCAATTCCCGTACCCTGAACCAGATGGCCAACAGCCTGTGGGGCAAGATGGGCATGGGCCTGCGCTACCTCTATGACCGCAGTGGCCCGCTGGCCATGGCCCCGAGCCAACTGGGCGCGTTCGTGCGTTCGAGCCCGGAGCAGGCCACTGCCAACCTGCAGTACCACGTGCAGCCGCTGTCACTTGAACGCTTCGGCGAGCCACTGCACAGGTTCCCGGCCTTTACCGCCTCGGTGTGCAACCTGCGCCCGGCCAGCCGCGGGCGTATCGATATCCGCAGCAGCGACATGAACAGCACGCCGCTGATCGACCCCAACTACCTCAGCGACCCCCAGGACCTGCGCGTCGCCGCCGATGCCATTCGTCTTACCCGGCGTATCGTCCAGGCCCCTGCCCTCGCTGCGTTCGACCCAAAGGAATACCTGCCGGGCCCAGCCCTGCAAACCGAAGAAGAGCTGTTCGAAGCCGCCGGCAAGATCGGCACGACCATCTTCCACCCGGTCGGCACCTGCCGCATGGGCAATGGCGAACTGGACGTTGTGGATAACCAACTGCGCGTGCACGGCATCCCCGGCCTGCGCGTGGCGGACGCCTCGATCATGCCGCAGATCACCTCTGGCAATACTTGTTCACCCACCCTGATGATCGCCGAGAAGGCGGCGCAACTGATCCTCAAAGGAGCTGCCACCCAGACCTATTTGAACGAAGACGCGATACCGACGCCCTGACCCCGGGTGCGTGCAGTACCGGCAGCTGGCGGTCAGAAGCTGCCGACAGTGGAACAAGAAGAATAATCACTGTGGCCTGCGGGCCGAGGACAGCAACGATGTCGGATTACATCCAAGAGCAGAGTGCGGCGGCCAGCAGCTCCAGCCGTCGTGAAGAACGCAAGATCATTTTCGCGTCATCCCTCGGGACAGTTTTCGAGTGGTATGACTTTTTTCTCTATGGTGCGCTGGCAGCGGTCATCAGCAAGCAGTTCTTCGCTGGCGTGAACGACACCACAGCCTTCATCTTTGCCCTCATGGCCTTTGCCGCCGGCTTCCTGGTGCGTCCGTTCGGTGCGCTTGTGTTCGGCCGGCTGGGCGACATGATCGGGCGCAAGTACACCTTCCTGGTCACCATCGTGCTGATGGGCCTGTCCACCTTCGCGGTGGGGTTGTTGCCCACCTACGCCAGCATCGGCATCGCGGCACCGATCATCCTGGTGGTCCTGCGCATGCTGCAGGGGCTGGCGCTGGGTGGTGAATACGGCGGTGCGGCCACCTATGTGGCCGAGCATGCGCCGCCCGGCAAGCGCGGTTTCCACACGGGTTTCATTCAGTCCACCGCCACCCTTGGCCTGTTGTTGTCGCTGGTGGTGGTGCTGGGCAGCCGCTATATCAGTGGCGACCAGTTCGAAACCTGGGGCTGGCGCCTGCCGTTCCTGCTGTCGATCGTGCTGCTGGCGATTTCCACCTGGATCCGCATGAGCATGCACGAGTCGCCGGCCTTCGTGAAAATGAAGGCCCAGGGCAAGGTCAGCAAGTCGCCGATCCGTGAGTCGTTCACCTCCTGGCCGAACCTTAAAGTGGTGCTCACCGCCCTGTTCAGCATCAACGCCGGGCAGGCCGTGACCTTCTACACGGCGCAGTTCTACGTGCTGTTCTTCATGACCCAGATGCTGAAGATGGACCCGGCCCAGGCCAACACCCTGCTGATCATCAGCGTGGTCATTGGTGCGCCGTTCTTCGTGTTCTTCGGCTGGTTGTCCGACCGTATTGGCCGCAAGCCGATCCTGATGCTCGGCCTGCTCCTGGCCACGGTGCTGTACTTCCCGCTGTTCAAGGCGCTGAGCCACTACGCCAACCCACAGATCGACGCGGCCAGCCGCCAGGCGCCGATCGTGGTCACTGCCGACCCGAGAGGCTGTACTTTCCAGTTCGACCCGGTAGGCAAGGCGCGCTTCGACAGCCCCTGCGACAAGGTCAAGACATTCCTGGTCAAGCAGGGCTTGCCATACAGCTCGGTGGATGTGGCAGGTAGCGATGTGGTGGTGAACATCGGTGACAAGACCATCAACGGCTTCGACGAAGCGGCCATGCGTGCGGCGGTGGAACAGGCTGGCTACCCGGCCAAGGCCGACCCTGGGCAGGTCAACCAAGTGATGGTGGTGGTGCTGATCGTGGCGATGATCCTGATCGCGACCATGACCTATGGCCCGCTGGCGGCGGTGATGGTCGAGCTGTTCCCCACTCGCATCCGCTACACCTCCATGTCACTGCCCTACCACATTGGCAACGGCTGGTTCGGTGGCTTCCTGCCAACGGTGTCGTTCGCGCTGGTGGTGTACACCGGGGATATCTTCTATGGGCTGTGGTACCCGGTGCTGGTGACCGGGATCAGCCTGGTGGTGGGGATCTTCTGCCTGAAAGAAACCAGGGATGTGGATATCGACAAGATCTGACGGTTGGCACGGGCTTCTTGTAGGAGCGGCTTTGTGTCGCGAAAGGGCTGCAAAGCGGCCCCGGGGCATCAGCAGTGATGCACAAATTGCTGGGGCTGCCTTGCAGCCCTATCGCGACACAAGGCCGCTCCTACACCGATCACCTACACCCGCATGAGCCCATAAAAAAACCGGCTGTAAAAGCCGGTTTTCTTATGCCCCAAAAAAACTTATGCACGATTTTCAGAAAAATGTCATACACAGAAATAAATAGCTAATTCAAACACTTAGCGATCACTTCTGGCTTTTAATCCAAAAACAGTTCACAAGTTATCCACAGATGGTCAGGCCATCTGTTCCTGGGGTTTTTCCTCTGCTGGCGGCAGCGAACCCATGGCCCGCTGGGTCGCTTCGTTCCACGCCGCAGCGCGGTCGTTGAGCTCGGCAATGGCCCGTGGCCCGGTGCCGTTGGCGTACATCGGCTCGCCAATCACCACCTCGATTGTGCCCGCGCGCTTGCCCCAGCCGGTCTTGGGCCAGAACTTGCCGGCGTTATGGGCAATCGGCAGCACCGGCAGGCCGGCATTCACTGCCAGCGCGGTACCGCCACGGGAGAACTTGCCCATGGTGCCGAATGGCACGCGGGTGCCTTCCGGGAAGATCAGCACCCAGGTCTTCTGCTTGAGCAGCTCGTCACCCTTGCTGGCTACCTGGCGCAGGGCTTCCTTGGGGTTATCGCGGTTGATCGCGATCGGCCGCAGCATGGCCATGGCCCAACCGAAGAACGGCACGTACAGTAACTCGCGCTTGAGCACCTGGCTCAGCGGCGAGAAATACTGGGAAAGGAAGAAGGTTTCCCAGGTGCTCTGGTGGTTGGACAGGATCACGCAAGGCTCATCAGGCACGTTCTCGGCGCCAGTGATCTTGTAGTCGATACCCAGGATGGTGCGCACCAGGAACAACGCGCAACGGCACCAGTACACGTTGATGAACTTGTAGCGCTTGGGGAACGACAGGAACGGCGCAACGAAGAAGCTCAGCGAGCACCACAGCAGCGAACTGGTGCCCAGCAGCAGGTAAAAAAGAAAGATTCTGATCGCCTGCAGGATCGACATAGTGGCTTGTACCATTGCGGGGCATGCCCGCCTGAGAAAAATGCGCCCGAAGGCGCACTGTTTAAATTAGTTCTCTGGCGATAGCTGCCAGATCGTCGAAAATCAGTGTAGTTTCCGGGACGCCTTTTTCCAGGGTCCGCTCGCCCTTGCCGGTTTTCACCAACACGGGTTGTGCACCGACGGCCAGGGCGGCCTCCAGGTCACCTTTGCTGTCGCCAACGAACCAGACGCCTTCCAGGCCGACCTGGTAATGCTCGGCGATCGCCCGCAGCATGCCAGGCTTGGGCTTGCGGCAATCGCAGCCTTCGTCCGGCCCGTGCGGGCAATACACGATGTGGCCCACTTCGCCACCCTGCTCGGCCACCAGCGCGCGCAGGCGCGCGTGCATGGCCTCGAGGGTAGTCAGCGCATAGTAGCCACGGGCAATGCCGGACTGGTTGGTGGCCACGGCCACCGTCCAGCCCGCCTTGCTCAACTGCGCGATCGCATCGACCGAGCCAGGGATCGGCACCCACTCGTCCAGCGTCTTGATGTAGGCGTCGGAGTCGTAGTTGATTACTCCGTCACGGTCGAGAATCAGCAGTTTCAAGGCTTACCCCAGCAGCGAAATGTCGGCCACGCCCAGGAACAGGCCGCGCAGGCGGCTGAGCAGGGCATAACGGTTGGCGCGTACCTTGGCATCCTCGGCGTTGACCATCACCGCCTCGAAGAAGGCGTCGACCGGGTCACGCAGGGCCGCCAGGCGGGCCAGCGATTCGCTGTACTGGCGTGCAGCAGCCATCGGTTGCACGGCCTGGTCGGCCTGCTGGATGGCCGAGTACAGGGAGAACTCGTTGGCGTTGTCGAAGTACTTCGGCTCGACGTGATCAGCGATGGCGCCTTCGGCCTTGCTCAGCAGGTTCGACACGCGCTTGTTCACCGCGGCCAGGGCCTCGGCTTCCGGCAGCTTGCGGAAGGCTTGTACAGCCTGCACGCGCTGGTCGAAGTCCAAGGCAGAACCTGGCTGCAGGGCACGGACCGACAGGTAGGTGGCCACGTCGATGCCTTCGTCTTCGTAACGCGCACGCAGGCGGTCGAAGATGAACTCCAGCACCTGTTCGGCCAGGCCGGCGGCCTTGACCTTGGCGCCGAACTGCTTGACCGCGAACTCGACCGCACCGGTCAGGTCCAGGTCCAGCTGTTTCTCGATCAGGATACGCAGCACGCCCAAGGCGGCACGGCGCAGGGCGTACGGGTCCTTGCTGCCGGTAGGCAGCATGCCGATGCCGAAGATGCCGACCAGGGTGTCGAGTTTGTCGGCGATGGCCACCGCAGCACCGGTGAGGGTCTGCGGCAGCTCGGCGCCAGCACCGCGCGGCATGTACTGCTCGTTCAGGGCCAGGGCCACGTCTTCCGGCTCACCGTCGTTGAGCGCGTAGTAGTAACCGGCCACACCCTGCATCTCAGGGAATTCGCCGACCATCTCGGTGGCCAGGTCGCACTTCGACAGCAGGCCGGCGCGGCCGGCGCGCTGGGCGTCGCCGCCGATCAGCGGGGCGATGAAGGCGGCCAGCCTGGAAACGCGCTCGGCCTTGTCGTACACGGTACCCAGCTGAGCCTGGAACACCACGTTCTTCAGGCGCTCGTTGAAGGTTTCCAGCGGCTGCTTCTTGTCCTGCTTGAAGAAGAACTCGGCGTCGGTCAGGCGTGGGCGCACGACCTTCTCGTTGCCTTGCACGATCTGCTTCGGGTCGCGGCTCTCGACGTTGGCCACGGTGATGAAGCGCGGCAGCAGCTTGCCTTCGCTGTCCAGCAGGCAGAAGTACTTCTGGTTGTCCTGCATGGTGGTGATCAGGGCTTCCTGCGGCACTTCGAGGAAGCGCTCCTCGAACGAGCACACCAGCGGCACTGGCCACTCGACCAGGGCGGTCACTTCGTCCAGCAGCGCCGGCGGCACGATGGCGCTGCCTTCCTGCTGCATGGCCAGCTCGGCGGTACGCTTGCTGATCAGCTCCCGGCGCTCGGCGAAGTCGGCCAGCACGTAGGCTTTGCGCAGGTCTTCGACGTAGTTGGCCGGGGTGGTGATGACCACGTTTTCCGGGTGGTGGAAGCGGTGGCCACGGGATTCACGGCCTGCCTTCTGCGACAGGATGGTGCAGTCGACCACTTGGTCGCCCAGCAGCATCACCAGCCATTGGGTCGGGCGCACGAACTCTTCACGGCTGGCCGCCCAGCGCATGCGCTTGGGGATCGGCAGGTCGTTGAGCGAGTCTTCGACGATGGTCGGCAGCAGGCCGGTGGTGGCCTTGCCCGGGATGTGCTGGGAGAAGCGCAGCTTGGGGCCGCTCTGGTCGATTTCCGACAGCTCCACACCGCATTTCTTGGCAAAGCCCAAGGCAGCCTGGGTCGGCTCGCCGTCTTTGAAAGCAGCCTGCAGGGGCGGGCCGTCGATATTGATGCTGCGGTCAGGCTGTTGCACGTCCAGCTGGCGGATCAGCACGGCCAAGCGGCGCGGCGCGGCGTAAACCTGCTTGCCGGTGTAGTTCAGGCCAGCGGCCTGCAGGCCCTTCTCGATACCCGCCAGGAAGGCTTCGCCAAGGCTGGCGAGGGCCTTCGGTGGCAGCTCCTCGGTGCCCAGTTCTACCAGGAAATCTTGAGCACTCATTGTGCAGCCTCCAGCTTAGCCAACACTTCGTCACGCAGTTCAGGGGTGGCCATCGGGAAGCCCAGGCGTGCGCGGGCTTGCAGATAGCTTTGCGCCACGTCCCGGGCCAGGGTACGTACACGCAGGATGTAGCGCTGGCGCTCGGTTACCGAGATGGCGCGGCGGGCGTCCAGCAGGTTGAAGGTGTGCGAGGCCTTCAGGACCATTTCATAGGTCGGCAGCGGCAGCTCAAGCTTGATCAGGCGGTTGGCTTCGCTTTCGTAGAAGTCGAACAGCTCGAACAGCTTGTCGACGTTGGCGTGCTCGAAGTTGTAGGTCGACTGCTCCACCTCGTTCTGGTGGAACACGTCGCCGTAGGTGACCTTGCCGAACGGGCCGTCGGCCCACACCAGGTCGTACACCGAGTCGACGCCCTGGATGTACATGGCCAGGCGCTCCAGGCCGTAGGTGATTTCACCAGTGACTGGGTAGCACTCGATGCCGCCTACCTGCTGGAAGTAGGTGAACTGGGTGACTTCCATGCCGTTGAGCCAGATTTCCCAGCCCAGGCCCCAGGCGCCGAGGGTCGGCGATTCCCAGTTGTCTTCGACGAAGCGAATGTCGTGGACCAGCGGGTCCAGGCCGATGGCTTTCAGCGAGCCGAGGTACAGCTCCTGGAAGTTGGCCGGGTTGGGCTTCAGTACCACCTGGAACTGGTAGTAGTGCTGCAGGCGGTTGGGGTTTTCGCCATACCGCCCGTCGGCAGGGCGACGGCTTGGCTGCACATAGGCGGCGTTCCAGGTTTCTGGACCCACGGCGCGCAGGAATGTAGCGGTGTGGAAAGTGCCGGCGCCTACTTCCATATCGTAGGGCTGAAGCACCACACAACCTTGCTCGGCCCAATAGTTCTGCAGGGCGAGGATCAGGTCTTGGAAGGTACGCACGGCTGGCGTAGGCTGGCTCACGAAATTCACCTGTATCTGGGGATGCGGATGTAAAGAGCGGGAGTATAACCTGATTCGCCTCGCCCTCTACTCATTGGAGCCTTATGCCACGCTGCTTTTGGTGTACCGACGATCCGTTGTACCAGGCCTACCATGACCAGGAATGGGGAACGCCCCAGCGTGACCCGGCGTTGCTGTTCGAGATGCTTTTGCTCGAAGGGTTCCAGGCGGGGCTTTCGTGGATCACCGTATTGCGTAAACGCGAGCGTTATCGCGAGGTGATGCACGGCTTCGATCCGGTGAAACTCGCCGTCATGAGCGACGAACGCATCGAGGAGTTGATGCAGGATGCCGGCATCATCCGCAACCGCCTCAAGCTCAAGGCTGCCAGGCGTAATGCCCAGGCCTGGCTGGCTGTGGACAACCCCGCCGACTGGCTCTGGTCATTCGTCGGTGGTGCGCCGAAGATCAACCACTTCACTGGCCGCAGCGAGGTGCCAGCGGTTACCGATGAAGCCAAGGCGATGAGCAAAGCCCTGCAGAAAGCCGGCTTCACGTTCGTTGGCCCTACCATCTGCTATGCCTTCATGCAGGCCACCGGCATGGTCATGGACCACACCACCGATTGCGATCGCTACGCCGCCTTGTTGCGCTGAGGGGTTACAATGCGCGCCTTGCTGAAATAAGGAATTCGCCTGTGGAAAAGTTCAAGGGCGCCCTGATGGTCGGGGTGCTGCGTCTGTTTGCCAAGCTGCCCTGGGGCGCTGTGCAGCGCGTCGGCGCCGGTATTGGCTGGCTGATGTGGAAGATCCCCAACGGCTCGCGCAATGTCGTGCGCATCAACCTCGCCAAGTGCTTCCCGGAGATGGACCCGGCCGAGCGCGAGCAGCTGGTGGGCCGCGCGTTGAAGGATATCGGTAAATCCTTCGTCGAAAGTGCCTGTGCCTGGATCTGGCCGCCGCAGCGCTCGCTGGAGCTGGTCAAGGAAGTGCACGGCCTGGAAGTGCTGGAGCAGGCGTTGGCCTCGGGCAAGGGCGTGGTCGGCATCACCAGCCACCTGGGTAACTGGGAAGTGCTGAACCACTTCTACTGCAACCAGTGCAAACCGATCATCTTCTATCGCCCGCCGAAGCTGAAGGCGGTGGATGACCTGCTGCGCGAGCAGCGGGTGCAGATGGGCAACCGCGTGGCGCCTTCGACCAAGGAAGGCATCCTCAGCGTGATCAAGGAAGTGCGCCGTGGTGGTCAGGTGGGTATTCCTGCCGACCCAGAGCCGGCGGAGTCGGCCGGGGTGTTCGTGCCGTTCCTGGGTACCCAGGCGCTGACCAGCAAGTTCGTTCCGAACATGCTGGCCGGGGGCAAGGCGGTTGGGGTGTTCCTGCATGCCCTGCGGTTGCCTGACGGCTCGGGCTTCAAGGTGTTCCTGGAGGCGGCGCCGGAAGAGATGTACAGCACCGACGTGACCGTGTCGGCGGCGGCGATGAGCAAGGTGGTCGAGCGCTATGTGCGCGAGTACCCGAGCCAGTACATGTGGAGCATGAAGCGCTTCAAGAAGCGCCCGGCTGGCGAGCCACGCTGGTACTGAGATTTTCACTGTCCCCTGTGGGAGCGGGTTTACCCGCGAATGCGTCGGTGAATCTAACATCGCATTCGCGGGTGAACCCGCTCCCACAGGGACCGCGTTAACCTGATGTCTTGCTGAGCTTCTTCAGAAACACGGTCATCTCTTTCTCGGCCTGCTTGTCCCCATGGGCCTGCGCCGCCACGATCCCCTCCTCCCAGGCCTTGCGCGCCGCCGCCAGGTCACCCTGCAGCTGATGCGCCTTGCCCAGCAGCTTCCACGCCGCCGAGTACTTCGGGTCCTGTTCCACGCACCGTGCCAGATGCACCGCCGCTTCAGCACCATTGCCTTCGTCCAGCCAGGCCTTGCCCAGGCCGAACCTCAACAACGGGTTATCCACACCCTTGGCCAACATCTTCTCCAGCGATTCGCGCATGCCCTGTGCTCCTAGAAGAAACTCAAGCCGACGTGGAACAGCTTCTCCACATCCCGGATATTTTTTTTGTCCACAACGAACAGGATCACATGGTCGCCCGATTCGATCATGGTGTCGTCGTGGGCAATCATCACCTCTTCGTCACGAATGATCGCGCCGATGGTGGTGCCCGGTGGCAGCGCGATGTCTTCGATCGCCTTGCCGACCACCTTGCTCGACTTCGAATCCCCGTGCGCCACCGCTTCGATCGCCTCGGCCGCGCCGCGGCGCAGCGAGTGTACGCTGACGATGTCGCCCCGGCGCACGTGCGCCAGCAGGGTGCCGATGGTGGCCAACTGTGGGCTGATGGCAATGTCGATGTCGCCACCCTGCACCAGGTCGACATAGGCCGGGTTGTTGATGATAGTCATCACCTTGCGGGCGCCCAGGCGCTTGGCCAGCAGCGACGACATGATGTTGGCCTCGTCGTCGTTGGTCAGGGCCAGGAAGATGTCGGCGTCGGCGATGTTCTCCTCCAGCATCAGGTCCTTGTCCGAGGCGCTGCCCTGCAGCACCACGGTGCTTTCCAGGGTGTCGGAGAGGTGTCGGCAACGGGCCGGACTCATCTCGATGATCTTCACCTGGTAGCGGCTTTCGATGGCCTCGGCCAGGCGTTCGCCGATCTGCCCGCCACCGGCGATGACCACACGCTTGTTGGTTTCGTCGATACGGCGCAGCTCACCCATCACCGCGCGGATGTCCTTCTTCGCGGCGATGAAGAACACTTCGTCGTCTGCTTCGATCACCGTGTCGCCCCGCGGGGTGATCGGGCGGTCGCGGCGGAAGATGGCCGCCACGCGGGTGTCGACGTTGGGCATGTGCGCGCGGATCTGGCGCAGTTGCTGGCCTACCAGCGGGCCACCGTAGTACGCCTTCACTGCCACCAGCTGGGCCTTGCCTTCTGCGAAGTCGATCACCTGCAGCGAGCCTGGGTGCTCGATCAGGCGCTTGATGTAGTTGGTCACCACCTGCTCGGGGCTGATCAGTACGTCGACCGGGATATGGTCGTTGTCGAACAGCTCTTCGCGGGTCAGGTAGGCCGACTCGCGCACCCGGGCAATTTTTGTTGGGGTGTGGAAAAGCGAATAGGCCACCTGGCAGGCGACCATGTTGGTTTCGTCGCTGTTGGTTACCGCCACCAGCATGTCGGCGTCGTCGGCACCGGCCTGGCGCAGCACCGTAGGCAGCGAGCCGCGGCCTTGAACGGTGCGGATATCCAGGCGGTCGCCCAGGTCGCGCAGGCGGTCGCCGTCAGTGTCGACCACGGTGATGTCGTTGGCTTCGCTGGCCAGGTGCTCCGCCAGCGTACCGCCTACCTGTCCTGCGCCGAGGATGATGATCTTCATCCGCTACTCCCTACCTTTTGTTTTTATCCGCGCGAGGCGGCGATCTTGATCAGCTTGGCATAGTAGAAACCGTCGTGGCCGCCTTCCTGGGCCAGCAACTGGCGGCCGTGGGGCTGGCGCAGGCCGGCTTCGGTGGCCAGGTCCAGCTCACGGGCGCCCGGGGTGCGGGCAAGGAAGGCATCGATCACTTCGGTGTTCTCGGTCGGCAGGCTGGAGCAGGTGGCGTACAGCAGCATGCCGCCCACTTCCAGGGTCGGCCACAGGGCATCGAGCAGCTCGCCTTGCAGCGTGGCCAGGGCCGGGATGTCGTCGGCCTGACGGGTCAGCTTGATGTCAGGGTGGCGGCGGATCACGCCGGTGGCCGAACAGGGGGCATCGAGCAGAATGCGCTGGAACGGCTTGCCGTCCCACCAGCTGGCGGTGTTGCGGGCATCGCAGGCGATCAGCTCGGCGTCCAATTGCAGGCGGTCGAGGTTCTCGCGCACGCGGGTCAGGCGCTTGGCTTCGAGGTCGATGGCCACCACGTGGGCCAGGCCGGCTTCGGCTTCCAGCAGGTGGCAGGTCTTGCCACCCGGTGCACAGCAGGCGTCGAGCACGCGCTGGCCGGGGGCCAGTTCCAGCAGGTCGGCGGACAGCTGCGCGGCTTCGTCCTGCACGCTCACCCAGCCTTCGGCAAAGCCTGGCAGGCCGCGCACATCGCAGGCTTCGGCCAACACGATACCGTCACGGCTGTACTGGCAGGCGCTGGCGCCAACGCCTGCCTCGGCCAGCAGTGCCAGGTAGGCATCGCGGCTGTGGTGGCGACGGTTGACCCGCAGGATCATCGGCGGGTGGGCGTTGTTGGCGGCGCAGATGGCCTCCCACTGCTCTGGCCAGAAGGCCTTGAGCGACTTCTGCAGCCAGCGCGGGTGGGCAGTGCGTACCACCGGGTCGCGCTCCATGCCGGCCAGCAATTCTTCGCCTTCGCGTTGGGCGCGACGCAGCACGGCATTGAGCAGGCCTTTGGCCCACGGTTTCTTCAGCTTGTCGGCACAGCCGACGGTCTCGCCGATGGCAGCGTGGGCCGGGATACGGCTGTAGAACAGCTGGTACAGGCCGACCAGCAGCAACGCCTGCACATCGGCATCGGCGGCCTTGAACGGCTTCTGCAGCAGCTGCGCCGCCAGCAGGTCCAGGCGTGGCTGCCAGCGCGCGGTGCCGAATGCCAGGTCCTGGGTCAGGCCGCGGTCGCGTTCATCGACCTTGTCCAGTTGCGCTGGCAGCGAACTGTTCAGCGAGGCCTTGCCACTGAGTACAGCGGCAAGGGCACGGGCGGCGGCGAGACGTGGGTTCATTGGCCCAGCACCTTGCCGCTGGCGAATTTCTCGCGACGGCTGTTGAACAGGTCGCTGAAGTTCAGTGCCTTGCCGCCGGGCAGTTGCAGACGGGTCAGGCTCAGTGCCTGGTCACCGCAGGCGACAACCAGGCCGTCCTTGCTGGCGGAGAGGATCTCACCCGGGTTGCCTATCGCTGTGGACAAGTTGGCGGCCAGCACTTTCACGCTTTCGCCATCGAGGGTGCTGTGGCACACCGGCCACGGGTTGAAGGCACGGATCAGGCGTTCCAGCTCGACGGCCGGGCGGCTCCAATCGATGCGCGCTTCGTCCTTGTTCAGCTTGTGCGCGTAGGTGGCCAGGGCATCGTCCTGCACTTCACCCTGCAGCGAACCATCGGCCAGGCCGGCGATGGCTTGTACGACTGCGGGCGGGCCCATCTCGGCCAAGCGGTCGTGCAGGCTGCCGCCGGTGTCCTCGGCGCTGATCGGCGTGACCACCTTGAGCAGCATCGGGCCGGTGTCCAGGCCCGCTTCCATACGCATCACGGTCACACCGCTCTCGGCGTCGCCGGCTTCCACGGCGCGCTGGATCGGTGCGGCACCGCGCCAGCGGGGCAGCAGGGAAGCATGGCTGTTGATACAGCCCAGGCGCGGGATATCCAGCACCACCTGCGGCAGGATCAGGCCGTAGGCGACCACTACCATCAGGTCCGGCTTCAGCGCCGCAAGTTCGGCCTGGGCTTCGGCGTTGCGCAGGGTCGGCGGTTGGAACACCGGGATGTCATGGGCCACAGCCAGTTGCTTGACCGGGCTCGGCATCAGCTTCTGGCCACGGCCAGCGGGGCGGTCGGGCTGGGTGTAGACGGCCACGATCTCGTACGGGCTGTCGAGCAAGGCCTTGAGGTGTTCGGCGGCAAACTCTGGAGTGCCTGCAAAGACGATGCGCATGGAGTTCTCGCTTCAAAAAAGAAAAAGGCTTGCCGGAGCAAGCCTTCTGGAAGGTGGGGATCAGGCTTGCTGGCGGTGCTGCTTTTCCAGCTTCTTCTTGATCCGGTCGCGCTTGAGCTGCGACAGGTAGTCGACGAACAGCTTGCCGTTGAGGTGATCGAATTCATGCTGTACGCACACCGCCAGCAGGCCTTCGCACTCCAGCTCGTATGGCTTGCCGTCGCGGTCCTGGGCCTTGACCCGCACACGCAGCGGGCGGTCGACGTTCTCGTAGAAGCCAGGTACCGACAGGCAGCCTTCCTGGTACTGGCCCATGTCGTGGGTCAGCTCTTCGACCGTGGGGTTGATGAAGACGCGCGGCTCGCTGCGGTCTTCACTGAGGTCCATGACCACGACCTGCTGGTGCACGTTGACCTGGGTGGCGGCCAGGCCGATGCCAGGGGCTTCGTACATGGTTTCAAACATGTCGTCGATCAGCTGACGCAGGGCGTCGTCGAACACCGTCACCGGCTTGGCGATGGTGCGCAGGCGCGGGTCCGGGAATTCGAGAATGTTCAAGATGGCCATAAGGTCAGGCAGTCACTGTGCGTTCGGTTGAAAACTGAGCACACATAATAAAGGGAAACGGGGATTTCAGCACCTGTGAAAGCTCGTCTAGGGTTTTCAGGGCCAGCTTATTGCCCATTCGATGGACAGGTTGTCAAAGCGTTATCAACAAAGTTATCCACAGTTTGTGCCACGTCGATGGCCCCGATTCGATCAAGGATGATCCCCATGCAGACCTACCATTCGTCGCCTCTTCCGCCTGCCGAACTGGAGGCCCGATTACGCCTGCACCGGCTGCCGGATACGGGATTGCGTCGCTTTAACACCTTGCTTGAGGCTTTTGGCAGTGCCTCTTCGGCACTGTGTGCACCCGCCGGCGCCTGGCGCGCATTGGGCATACCCCAGGCCACCATCGATGCCCGGCGCAGTGCCGAAGTTCGTGAGGGTGCACTGGCCGCAATGGCCTGGCTAGAGCGCCCTAGCCAGCATTTACTGATGTGGGATGGCCCTGGCTACCCGCCACTATTGGCGGAAATCGACGATGCCCCTCCACTGCTTTTCGTCGCTGGCAACCCGGCCTTGCTCGAGCGCCCACAGCTGGCAATTGTGGGCAGCAGGCGTGCTTCACCCCCAGCACTCGACACTGCTGCGGCATTTTCCCGCTACCTGGCGCAGGCCGGTTTCACCATTACTAGCGGCTTGGCCGTGGGTATCGACGGTGCCGCTCATCGGGCCGCATTGCAGGCTGGCGGGGGCACGATTGGCGTGCTCGGTACGGGGTTGCAAAAACTTTATCCACAGCGCCACAAATCGCTTGCGCAAGCGATGATCGACAACGGTAGCGCGCTGGTTTCCGAGTACCCGTTGGATGCCGGGCCGCTACCTGGCAACTTCCCGCGGCGCAATCGCATCATCAGTGGCCTGTCGCTGGGCGTGCTGGTGGTCGAGGCAAGCCTGGCCAGTGGTTCGCTGATCACCGCACGCCTGGCTGCCGAGCAAGGCCGCGAGGTGTATGCCATACCGGGCTCCATCTACCACCCCGGGGCCAAAGGCTGCCACCAGTTGATCCGTGACGGCGCGCTGCTGGTGGAGAGCGTGGAGCAGATACTGGAAAGCCTGCAGGGCTGGCAGAACCTGCCGCCTGCGGTTGTGGATAAATTCGACCATCCCCTGCTCGCCCTGCTGCACGCTGCGCCACAAACCAGCGAAAGCCTGGCCCACTGCAGCGAGCTGCCGCTGGCCGACGTGCTGGCGCAGCTGACCGAACTGGAGCTGGAAGGCCGGGTCAGCAATGAAGCCGGGCGTTGGTTTGCCCGCGCGGGCTAAGTACACTGCTCACAAGCAAGGTATATAGGCGGAGTAACAGAAATGGTGAGCAGTTTTCGTGTGCAACAAGCCGCACGTGAGATCCGGGCGGGCGCAGTGATCGCCTATCCGACGGAAGCGGTCTGGGGCCTGGGCTGCGACCCGTGGAACGAGGACGCGGTGTATCGCCTGCTGGCGCTGAAGTCGCGGCCTGTGGATAAAGGCCTGATCCTGGTAGCCGACAACATCCGCCAGTTCGACTTCTTGTTTGAGGATTTCCCCGAAGACTGGATCGACCGCATGGGCAGCACCTGGCCGGGGCCGAACACCTGGCTGGTGCCGCACCAGGACCTGTTGCCCGAATGGGTTACCGGGCAACATGACACCGTGGCACTGCGGGTCAGTGACCACCCGGTGGTACGTGAGCTGTGTGCGTTGGTGGGGCCGTTGATTTCCACTTCGTGCAACCCGGGCGGGCGCCCGGCGGCTAAGACCCGGTTGCGGGTGGAGCAGTACTTCCATGGGCAGCTGGATCTGGTACTGGGCGGGGCCTTGGGTGGAAGGAAGAACCCGAGTGTGATTCGCAACCTGGCCACAGGCGAAGTCGTTCGGCCAGGCTAACTCATACCCACAGGCCTGGCCGGGACCTCCTGTGGGAGCGGGCGAGCCCGCGAAGAATCCAACGCGGTGCCTGGCACGGGCTGCGCCCGTGTTCGCGGGCATGCCCGCTCCCACAGGTCAGGGCCAAGCCCCCCAGATTTTTCTGATTTTATCCCGAATGGCTGTCCAGCTTGCGGCTTGGGAAATATCCTACAAGCCGCGTCCCCTGCCATCACCTTCTCAGTGGGAACCAGTGCCTCTAGGCTTCATCCGTCGCTGAATACCTTGGCGATCGGGTGTGGTAGCCCGGATGCATTTTTTCCATGGCAGTCTATGGCGGCTGTGCGTGGGAGGCTTTCGAGCCTGCCTGGATTGGAAAATGCCCGGGTCTACCACCTCGCGTACAGTTGCCACCCATTCACGTGGTAGTGATTGGTGGCGGCAATGAGGAGCATTTTCCAATGATGAAGAAAATAGTCCCCGATCCACCGCTTCCCTGCACCTCTACTCGCCCCTTCGGCCGCTGCGATGCCGGCCACGAACCGCTGTTCACCGTAAACCCGAACATTTCCGCCGAGGACGCCTTGGTTCATGTAGCTCTGTATCTGCGAGGCGCCTACGAAACGGGCTCGAAAGCCCTTGAGTACCTGCGCGAAGAAGGCCGTGGCATGTATTGGTCGAGCCTGCATTCCATTGAATTGGCAGAGGGATTGGTGGAGGCGATTCTCGATGGTATCGAGTCGATACCAACCACCCGTTCTCCACAGGCATAGCGCCCTATTCAAGGCCGACGCAGTACCTGTGGGAGCGGGGCCGGCGTAGCCGGTGCCATTCACCGCGGTGTACGACCGGAGACATCCTTTGAACTGGTTTTCGCTGGCCGATCCGGCGATGGAAAAATCATTGTACTAGTTCACCCCTATGCGCCAATTTGCTCGACTCACTCACAGCGCGCCGACTCCCTAGCTGCTATCGGCAAACTGTATTGACTCTGTGCTAACACAATACTTGAAAATAGAGAACTATTAAAAATGCCAGTTGTTTGGTTTTGTTTTATTAGACACAGTTGACCTGCACTTACAACTGAGGTGTTTTGAAATGAATTATGAATATAGTGTGCTGGTGTTGAGTGGTGGAGTACCAGGGACGCCGCTTCCGGTCAATGATGCGGAATTCCTGTTCAAGCATCTAGAAAAAGACTCTAATTTAAATGTTTCTGGAAAAAATTACGTGGTTTCTGGTAAGACTGTAATGGTTGGAGCGGGAAGTACTTATAAGTGCGCCCTGGGTGTAAAAGAGATCTGAAGGCTATTATCTGAAATTTGCGTTCGCCTGATTATCGTTGTGACGATTTCTTGACAAAGAATTAAGGCAATGGTATTGCTCCGCTCGCCTGTTTTAACGATCAAACGCAGCAATACCACTGCCAAAATTCTTATTTTATATATAGGCTTGATAAGCCGAATTGTACTTCTCTCAAGGTAAGAGAACCGTCGACCCCACCGTACGCCGTGCCGACAACTCGCTCTGCGCCTTGGCCGCCTCACTCAGCGGATACCGCTGCTGGATATCCACTACCAGTTTCCCACTACCAATCATCGCAAACAGGTCATCGGCCATGGCCTGGGTATTCTCGGCATTGTTGGCATAGCTCGCCAACGTCGGTCGGGTCACATACAGCGAACCCTTCTGCGCCAGAATTCCCAGGTTCACCCCGCTCACAGCCCCCGAGGCATTGCCAAAGCTCACCATCAACCCGCGCGGCTGCAGGCAATCCAGCGAGGTCAGCCAGGTGTCGGCACCCACACCGTCATACACCACCGGGCATTTCTTGCCGTCGGTCAGCTCCAGCACCCGCTTGGCCACGTCTTCACGGCTGTAGTCGATGGTCGCCCAAGCCCCCAGCGCCTTGGCCCGCTCGGCCTTCTCGGCAGAACTCACGGTACCGATCAGCTTGGCGCCCAAGGCCTTGGCCCACTGGCACGCCAACGAACCCACACCACCAGCTGCTGCGTGGAACAGGATCACGTCACCCGCCTTCACCTCATAGGTCTGCTTCAGCAGGTACTGCACGGTCAAACCCTTGAGCATCACCGCCGCTGCCTGCTCGAAGCTGATATTGTCGGGCAGCTTCACCAAGTTGGCTTCCGGCAGCGTATGCACCTCGCTGTACGCGCCCAACGGGCCGCCGGCATGGGCCACGCGGTCACCCACTTTCAGCCGGGTCACGCCCTCGCCCACGGCCTCGACCACGCCAGCCGCTTCAGTGCCCAGCCCTGAAGGCAGGGATGGCGGTGCATACAGCCCGCTGCGGAAGTAGGTATCGATGAAGTTCAGGCCGATCGCATGGTTACGTACACGCACCTGCTGTGGCCCTGGCGGGGCTGGTTCGAATTCCACAAACTGCAGCACTTCCGGGCCGCCATGCTGGCTGAACTGGATACGCTTGGCCATCTCGCACTCCTGTCGTATGGGTCGGGAAAAGGCCTTCTATCGGACGCCTTTGCTTGATCGCCGTCAACTGCGGCGCGCGGGCTGGGGGTGGTATGCTACGCGGCGAATTCTTCCCTGCCCGTTCCTGGTGACCCGATGACTAGCCGCACCGAGGCCGTGAAAGCCTACCTGCTCGACCTGCAAGACCGCATCTGCTCTGCCCTCGAAGCTGAAGACGGCGGCGCCCGCTTCGTCGAGGACGCCTGGGTGCGCGAAGCCGGTGGAGGGGGCCGCACGCGGGTGATCGGCGATGGCAAGGTGATCGAGAAAGGCGGGGTCAACTTTTCCCACGTGTTCGGCGCCGGTCTGCCGCCGTCGGCCAGTGCCCACCGCCCCGAGCTGGCGGGCCGTGGCTTCGAGGCCCTGGGGGTGTCGCTGGTGATCCACCCGCACAACCCGCATGTGCCCACTTCCCACGCCAACGTGCGCTTCTTCATCGCCGAAAAGGAAGGTGAAGAGGCTGTCTGGTGGTTCGGCGGCGGCTTCGACCTGACCCCGTACTACGGCAATGAAGAAGACTGCATCCACTGGCACCGTGTGGCCGAGCAGGCCTGCGCGCCGTTCGGTGCCGACGTGTACCCCCGCTACAAGGCCTGGTGCGACCGCTACTTCCACCTCAAGCACCGTGGCGAGCCACGCGGCATCGGTGGCTTGTTCTTCGATGACCTGAACGAGTGGGACTTCGACACCTGCTTCGCCTTCATCCGCGCCATCGGCGACGCCTACGTCAACGCCTACCTGCCGATCATCCAGCGCCGCAAGGACACCCCTTACACCCCGCAGCAGCGCGAGTTCCAGGAATACCGCCGTGGCCGCTACGTGGAGTTCAACCTGGTCTACGACCGTGGCACCCTGTTCGGCCTGCAGTCCGGTGGCCGCACCGAGTCCATCCTCATGTCGCTGCCGCCGCAGGTGCGCTGGGGCTACGACTGGAAGGCCGCGCCCGGCAGTGAAGAAGCGCGCCTGACCGAGTACTTCCTGCAGGACCGCGACTGGCTCGGCCAGTAAGCCTGTGGACAATCAAGGAGCCGTCATGGACCAGTACGTCGTTTTTGGTAACCCCATCGGCCACAGCAAGTCGCCGCTGATCCATCGCCTGTTCGCCGAACAGACCGGCCAGGACCTGGAATACGCCACCCTGCTGGCGCCGCTGGACGAGTTCAGTGACTGCGCACGCGGCTTCTTCAAGCAAGGCCGCGGTGCCAACGTCACCGTGCCGTTCAAGGAAGAGGCCTACCGCCTGTGCGACAGCCTGACCCCGCGTGCCCAGCGCGCTGGCGCGGTGAACACGCTGAGCAAGCTGGCCGATGGCAGCCTGCAGGGCGACAACACCGATGGCGCTGGCCTGGTGCGCGACCTGACGGTGAATGCCGGGGTCGAGCTGGCGGGCAAACGCATTCTGATCCTGGGTGCTGGTGGTGCGGTGCGTGGCGTGCTGGAGCCGATCCTTGCGCACAAGCCGCAGTCGCTGGTGATTGCCAACCGTACCGTGGAAAAGGCCGAGCAGCTGGCGCGTGAGTTCGATGAGCTGGGGCCGGTGGTGGCCAGCGGGTTTGCCTGGTTGCAGGAACCGGTGGATGTGATCATCAATGCCACCTCGGCGAGCCTGGCCGGTGAGTTGCCGCCGATTGCCGACAGCCTGGTCGAGGCGGGGCGCACGGTTTGCTACGACATGATGTATGGCAAGGAGCCTACGCCGTTTTGCCAGTGGGCAGAGAAGCTGGGGGCGGCCAAGGTGCTGGATGGGCTGGGGATGCTGGCTGAGCAGGCGGCTGAGGCGTTCTTTATCTGGCGTGGGGTGCGGCCGGATACGGCGCCAGTGTTGGCTGAGTTGCGCCGGCAGCTGGCTCGCGGCTGAGATTGCCGGGGCCGCCTTGCGGCCCATCGCAGGCAAGCCAGCTTGTGTCTTCAAGGTCTCTTAAACTCGAAAGGGTGAGAGCAGTGGATGGCAGACTGAAAGCCAGATGTGCTCTAAAGCACGAGTGGGAGCCTAGTCGCCATCCACCTCTCACTCTGACCTAAGCCCGAACAGTTGAATGAGTGGCGAACTCGTAGTCACAAGCTAGGGCTAAGTCAGAGTGCTCTCACTTCTTGAGTGTAAGAGGGCTTGGCGATGATTTCCTACTTCGTTGGTCTCGACGTTTCGAAAGCGACTCTGGATGTGGGCTTTCTTCCTGAAAGTATTCCCCAGTTCCAGGTCAGGAATGACCCAGAGGGCTTTGCGCAACTGATCGCATGCCTGAACGAGCTTGAGGTCGAACGGGTCTTGCTGGAAGCCACTGGTGGCTATGAACGAGCCGTATTCAAAGCCTTGCGACTGGAGGGTTTGAACGTCATCAGGGTCAACCCCAAGCGCTGTCGGGACTATGCGAGTGCCATGGGCAAAATTGCCAAGACTGACAAGATCGACGCCCAGATGCTGGCGCGGTTTGCCAGGGATTTCGAGGACTTGCCGCAGATAGAGCCTAATCAAGATCGGGATGAACTGGGAGAGCTCATCAAACTCCGTGGCAATCTTGTCCAGCATCGGGATGATGACAAGCGTCGGATGAAACAAACCACTTCAGTTACGGCCATTACCGTTTATACCGAGCATGTCGCTTACCTGAATGATCAGATTAAGGCTTTGGACAAGGCGATTGAGCGCGCCTCGAACGTGCTGGATCGCACGACAGCCATGCGGCTAAGGTCTGTGAAAGGGATTGGCGTCATCAGTTGTGGCACCTTCATGGCCTACCTACCTGAGCTGGGACGCGTGACGGGGCGCGAAATTGCAGCCTTGGCTGGGTTAGCGCCGTACAACAAAGACAGCGGCAAGAAGAGTGGCCCGAGGAAGATCGAAGGCGGGCGTTACAGAGTCCGCAAGGCGGCCTACATGTCGATCTGGTCAATGATCCAGCATGTCCCAGAAGTTAGAACCCGCTATGAAGACCTGATAGCCCGAGGCAAGTGCGCAAAAGTTGCCGCAGTGGCGTGCATGCGCGTGTTGCTGGTGCGCCTGAACGCAATGCTGCGTGACGGAACGGAGTGGAAAGAGCTCAAGCCTCAGGTACCCGCAACCTGATCACGAACGAGGATCGATTTTCTACAAATGCGGGCTTCGCCAACGACACCGCTACGCGGTATCGAGCGAAGCCCTGCCCGAATGGCACGCTTGAAAATAAATTTCTAAAGACAGTTGCTCCCAC
>NZ_JBKGFP010000006.1:0-69385 GCF_046557535.1 Pseudomonas sp. S1(2024) | reverse complement strand
GGCCGCTCCTACAGAGGAACGCAATTTGCTGTAGGGGCGGCCTTGTGTCGCGAAAGGGGCGCAGCGCGCCCCCGGCGATTACGAAACCACCGCCTCGGCCGGCGAGACAATGCTGGTCTTGGCCCCCCGCGAGCGCCCCGAACTCAGGTACGCCGCAATCGACTCCTGCGTCACCTCGCCCAAGAACACCTGCTCGGCATCCAGCACCGGCAGCCACGCCCGGTTGAACTCGTACATCCGCGACAGCAGGATGCGCAAATGCTCATCATGCGACGCCGTGGCATTGAACGGCCGCAGGAAGTCGCCACAAGTTCCTTGCTGGCGATGCATGTCACGCCGGCGCACGTAGCCCAGTGCCTTGTTCTGCGCATCGGTCACCACCACGTAACGGCGGTCGTGCTCGTCCAGCAGCTCGAGTGCATCGCTCACCGGCGTCTGCGGGCTCACCGATGGCGCGTTGTCCGCCGCATCCTCCGCACGTACCAGCAGCAGGCGCTTGAGGGTGCTGTCCTGGCCGACGAAGTTGCTGACGAACTCGTCCGCCGGGTGCGCCAGCAAGGTGTCCGGGTGGTCCAGCTGCAACAGCTTGCCGGCGCGGAAGATGGCAATCTTGTCGCCCAGCTTGATCGCTTCGTCGATGTCGTGGCTGACCATGATCACGGTCTTGTTCAAGGCCCGCTGCATCTCGAAGAACTCGTTCTGGATCATCTCGCGGTTGATCGGGTCGACCGCGCCGAACGGCTCGTCCATCAGCAGCACCGGCGCTTCCGCCGCCAAGGCGCGGATCACGCCGATACGTTGCTGCTGCCCGCCGGACAGCTCGCGCGGGTAGCGCTGCAGGTACTGCTTGGGCTCCAGCTTGATCATGTGCATCAGCTCGCGGGCGCGTTCATGGCACTTCTGTTTGTCCCAGCCGAGCAGGCGCGGCACCACGGTGATGTTTTCTTCGATGGTCATGTTGGGGAACAGGCCGATCTGCTGGATGACATAGCCGATGTGCCGGCGCAGGGTGACCTCGTCCAGCCCGGTGGTGTCTTCGCCATTGATGAACACCTGGCCGGAAGTGGGCGTGATCAGGCGGTTGATCATTTTCAGGGTAGTGCTCTTGCCGCAGCCCGAGGGGCCGAGGAACACGCAGATTTCCCCTTCGTTGACGGTGAGGCTTACCGAGTCGACGGCTTTGACGTCTTTGCCGTTGACGTTGAAGGTTTTGCTGAGGTTCTTCAGTTCGATCATGAGCGCAGTCCTTCTGGAGTCAGGGCACGTTGCAGGGTTTGCAGGAGCAGGTCGGCGATGATCGCCAGCAGGCTGACCAGCACGGCGCCGACCAGCAGCATCGACATGTCGCTGCGGCTGATGGAGGTGAGGATGAGTACGCCAAGGCCGCCGGCGCCGATGGTGGCGGCGATGGTCATCACGCCGATGTTCATCACCACGGCGGTGCGCACACCGGCGAGGATCACCGGCACTGCGATGGGCAGTTCGACCATGCGCAGGCGCTGGCCGAAGGTCATGCCGATGCCACGCGCGGCTTCACGGATGCCGGGTTCGACGTTGGTCAAAGCCAGGTAGGTGTTGCGCATGATCGGCAGCAGTGAGTAGAGGAACACCGCAGTGATCGCCGGCAGCGGCCCCAGGCCCTGGCCGAACCTGGAGTAGAACGGCAGCAGCAGGCCGAACAGGGCGATCGAGGGAATGGTCAGCAACACCGTGGCACTGGCCTGCAATGGGCCGGCGACGGCCGGGAAGCGTGTCATGAGGATGCCCAGCGGTACGCCGACGATGATCGCCAGGCCCACGGCGACGCCGACCAGCATGATGTGTTGCCAGGTCAGCTGCAGTACCTGGGCCCAGTCGAGGTGGGCGAACGTGTCGAGCAGGCTCATGGTTGTACCTCGCCAGGCATTGGGTGGTCACGCAGGAAGGCGGCAGCCACCTTGGTCGGGTTCTGGTGTTCGACGTCGACCTTGGCATTGAGCTGGCGCATGGTTTCGTCATCCAGTTGCTCGGCCAGAGGCTTGAGCAGGCCGGCCAGTTGCGGGTTGGCGTCGAGCACCTGTTTGCGCACCACTGGGGCGGCGGTGTAGTCGGGGAAGTAGTGCTTGTCGTCTTCCAGCAGCTTGAGGTTGAACGCGTTCAGGCGACCATCGGTGGTGTACACAAGGCCGGCGAACACCTGGTTGTTGTGCATGGCGGTGTAGACCAGGCCGGCATCCATCTGGCGGATGTTGGCGCGGCCCACTTGCAGGTCGTACATCGCTTTCAGGCCTACCAGGCCGTCCGGGCGGTTGGCGAACTCGGTGTCCAGCGCCACCAGGTGGTTGCGGTGGCGTTCGTCACGCAGTACCTGGTTGAGGTCGCTGATCGAGTTGATCTGCGGATAAGCCTCGGCGACCTGCCTGGGCAGGCCCAGCGCATAGGTGTTGCTGAACTTCGACGGGGTCAGCCAGATCAGGTCCTTCTTCGCGTCCAGTGCCTTGACCTTGGCGTAGGTGGCCTCGGCACTGGGCATGCGCTCGTCGATATGGTTGTACGACACCAGCGACACGCCGGTGTATTCCCACATCAGGTCGAGCTGGCCGGTTTCCTGGGCCTGGCGCGCGATATTGCTGCCAAGGCCGGTGGTGACGCGCACGTCATAGCCGTTGGCGCGCAGGTATTGCGCGGTGATTTCGGCGAGTACGGTCTGTTCGGTGAACACCCGCGCGCCGATGCGGATCAGCGGTTTGTCCGCCGCCTGGGCAAATCCTGCGAACAGCAGGGCCGCGCCTAGCAGCAAGGCGATTCTCTTGTTCATACGTTCCCTATCTTTATTGGGCCAGGCCACGTTCCAGCCAGCGCTTGCTGGAGAAACTCACCGCCGCGTCCAGCGCCAGCGCCAGCAGTGCGGTGCAGGCAGCCCCCAGCAGCAGCTGTGGCTGGTTGTTCAGGGCGATGCCGGGCAAGATCAGGCTGCCCAGGCTGTTGGCGCCAATCAGGAACGCCAGCGGTGCGGTGCCAACGTTCAGCGCCAGGGCCACACGCACGCCACCAACGATGATCGGCACGGCGTTGGGCAGCTCCACCTGCCAGAGTTGCTGGCGCGGAGTCATGCCGATGCCGGTGGCGGCTTCCTTGAGCGAGGCGGGGACGTTTTTCAGGCCCTCGTAGGTGTTGCGCACGATGGGCAGGAGGGAGGCGAGGAACAGCGCGAAGATCGCGGGCCCGGCGCCGATGCCCAGGATACTCAGGGCGATGGCCAGAACGGCCAGGGGAGGGATGGTGTTACCAACGTTGAAGAACTGCATGAAGCGTTCGGCTTTGTCGACCCGGTGCGGTCGACTTAACGCAATGCCGGCGGGGATGCCCACGGCCAGCGCCGCCGCCATCGAAGCCAGCACCAGTACCAGGTGCGCTTGCAGGTAGAACCCAAGATCGTCGCGATACCGCGCGATCGTGTCGATGCCGATCCAGTGGACCAGCAGGGCCAGGATGACGAGCACGGAGGCCCATCCCAACAGCCCTTTTCCGTAGCGTTTTGCCACAGGCGGACTCCTTGTGTAGTCGGCGAGCACACTTCTTGGTTGCCGACCAGTCCTGGCGGCGGGTGGTGTGTTCGCGAGTAGCAGCGTGACGCACGCCGAAGGCTGCGATCAGGCTATGAGCCGAACCCCGTCGGGCCCGAAAATGCTGATGAAAACAACTCCCCAACCGAAGCGGGTTGCAGGGGAGTGGACGTCTCCGTGGGCGTAAAGGTTCCCATCTGAGGCGGCATTTGGCCAGCGTTAATCACTGGCTGGTTGGAAAATTGACGAGAGAAAGCAACGGGTTGGTGCGCTGTAGGCGTTGAAATAACTGCCCTTTGGCCATTTGTCGTGATAAAGCGGCTGGTTGTTGAATTTGTAATGGCAGTGCCGGCCTCTTCGCGGGCACGCCCGCTCCCACAGGGATCTCCACTGCTGTGCAGGCCTGTGCAGTACCGGTGGGAGCGGGCGTGCCCGCGAAAGGGCCGGAACAGGCACCGCCGGTTCAGCAAATTTTGGTCCCGGCCCAACTTCAGGTATGATATCGCCCCTTTTTAATCCCCCAGTCAGGCGATTTCCCATGACCAACCAGGCCGCCGAAGTCGCGAAGCGCCGCACTTTCGCAATCATTTCCCACCCCGACGCCGGTAAGACCACCATCACCGAGAAGCTGCTGCTGATGGGCAAGGCCATTGCCGTCGCCGGTACCGTGAAGTCGCGCAAGTCCGACCGCCACGCCACCTCCGACTGGATGGAAATGGAGAAGCAGCGCGGCATCTCCATCACCACCTCGGTGATGCAGTTCCCGTACCGCGAGCACATGATCAACCTGCTCGACACCCCCGGCCACGAAGACTTCTCGGAAGACACCTACCGCACCCTGACCGCGGTGGACTCGGCGCTGATGGTGCTCGACGGCGGTAAAGGTGTAGAGCCACGTACCATCGCCCTGATGGACGTGTGCCGCCTGCGTGACACGCCGATCGTCAGCTTCATCAACAAACTCGACCGCGACATCCGCGACCCGATCGAACTGCTCGACGAGATCGAAGCCGTGCTGAAGATCAAGGCCGCACCGATCACCTGGCCGATCGGTTGCTACCGCGACTTCAAGGGCGTGTATCACCTGACCGGCGACTACATCGTGGTGTACACCCCGGGCCACGGCCACGAGCGCACCGAAGCCAAGATCATCCAGAAGCTGGACTCGGACGAAGCCCGGGCCCACCTGGGCGACCAGTACGATTCGTTCGTCGAACAGCTGGAGCTGGTGCAGGGCGCTTGCCACGAGTTCAACCAGGAAGAGTTCATCAACGGCCAGCTGACCCCGGTGTTCTTCGGTACCGCGCTGGGCAACTTCGGTGTGGACCATGTGCTTGACGCCGTCGTCGACTGGGCGCCGCGCCCGCTGGGCCGTGTGGCTCACGAGCGCACCGTGGAGCCTGTGGAAGAGAAGTTCACCGGTTTCGTGTTCAAGATCCAGGCAAACATGGACCCGAAACACCGCGACCGCATCGCCTTCATGCGCATCTGCTCGGGCAAGTACGAGAAGGGCATGAAGATGCGCCACGTGCGCATCAACAAGGACCTGCGCATCGGCGACGCGCTGACCTTCTTCTCCTCCGAGCGTGAGCAGCTGGAAGAGGCCTATGCCGGCGATATCATTGGCCTGCACAACCACGGCACCATCCAGATCGGCGACACCTTCACCGAAGGCGAGGCGCTGGGCTTCACCGGTATTCCGCACTTCGCTCCGGAGCTGTTCCGCCGCGTGCGCCTGAAGGACCCGCTGAAATCCAAGCAGCTGCGTCAGGGCCTGCAACAGCTGGCCGAAGAAGGTGCGACCCAGGTGTTCTTCCCTGAGCGCAGCAACGACATCATCCTCGGTGCAGTCGGTGTGCTGCAGTTCGACGTGGTCGCCAGCCGCCTGAAGGAAGAGTACAAGGTCGAGTGCGCCTACGAGCCGATCACCGTGTGGTCGGCCCGCTGGATCGGCTGTGACGACAAGAAGAAGCTCGAGGAATTCCAGAACAAGGCCATGGAGAACCTGGCCATCGACGGTGGCGGGCACCTGACCTACCTGGCGCCGACCCGCGTCAACCTGTCGCTGATGGAAGAGCGTTGGCCGGACATCAAGTTCCGCGCTACCCGCGAGCACCACTAAGTATTGAAATGGGGCTGCGTTGCAGCCCTTCGCGGACCCTCCAGTCCCAATGGGGAACCACTACACCGGAGGTCGACGTGATCCCTGTGGGAGCGGGCGTGCCCGCGAAGGGCCGCAAAGCGGCCCCATTCAGTTCCCTGCCTTGATACTGGTCCAGATCCGCGTGCGAATACGGTCGATCTTGGCCGGCATCGCCTCCAGCGCATACAGCTTGCCCATTACTTCCTCGCTCGGGTAAATCATCGTATTACCCTTCATCGCCGGATCCACCAGCCCGTCCGCCTTGAGGTTGCCGTTGGCGTACTGCACATGGTTGCTGATGTTGGCCATCACCTCCGGCTGCAGCAGGTAGTTCATGTAGGCATACCCGGCCTTCTCATCCGGTGCATCGGCCGGCATGGCAACCATGTCGAACCACATCGGCGCGCCTTCCCTGGGTATCGAGTAGCCCACCTTCACCCCGTTCTTCGCCTCCTCGGCGCGGTTCTTCGCTTGCAGTACATCCCCCGAGAAGCCCACCACCACGCAGATATCGCCATTGGCCAGGTCGCCGGTGTATTTCGAGGAGTGGAAGTAGCTGATATACGGTCGCACCTGCATCAGCAGCGCCTTGGCCTTGTCGTAGTCCGCCGGTTCCTGGCTGTGGTGCGGCAGGCCCAGGTAGTGCAGGGCGATCGGTAACAGTTCAGGGCCGTTGTCCAACACCGCGACGCCGCAGCTTTTCAGCTTGCTCATGTACTCGGGCTTGAAGATCAGGTCCCAGGAGTCCACCGGGGCATCGTCGCCCAGTACTGCCTTGACCTTGTCGATGTTGTAGCCGATGCCGGTGCTGCCCCACAGGTATGGGAAACCGTACTGGTTACCCGGGTCGTTCACTTCGAGCGCCTTGAGCAGCACCGGGTTGAGGTTGTGCCAGTTGGGCAATTGCGACTTGTCCAGGCGCTTGAGGGCCTTGCCCTGGATTTGCCGGGCCATGAAATGGTTGGACGGAAACACCACGTCGTAGCCGGAGTTGCCGGTCATCAGCTTGCCGTCGAGGGTTTCGTTGCTGTCGTAAACGTCGTAGGTGGGCACGATACCGCTGGCTTGCTGGAAGTTCTTCAGTGTGTCGGGGGCAACGTAGCTGGACCAGTTGTAGATCTTCACCGTTTCGGCGGCGCCGGCCACGCTGGCGGCCAGCATCAGGGGGGCGAGAAGGAGCGTGCGCATGTCGGGGTTACCTTGCTTTGTGTGTTGTTATCGAAGGCAGGCGATCAGCGGATCAGAAAATAAGAACGTAGGTCTTGCGCACGGTCTCCTGGATATCCCAGGTGCCCGTGCTGTTGGCCGGTAGCATCAGTGCGTCTCCGGCTTCTATGAGCAGGGGCTCGCCACCGTCGGGAGTGAAGGTGCAGCGGCCCTTGATGAAATGGCAGAACTCCTGCTGCACGATCTGCCGCCGCCAGCGCCCGGGGGTGCACTCCCAGATGCCGGTTTCGACGCCGTCGCTGCGTTCCACGCAGGTGACCGAAGTCACTGCAACGGGGTCGCCAAGCGGCACCGCGACCGGGTTGGAGCTGTCGAGCACGGCGCTGTCGGTGTTCTTGAAATGGGTGATGCTCATGACCGGTAAATCCTGTGTCAGTGAGGGGGAAAAATCAGCGCATGAAGCCTTCCATGAAGTCCGCAAGATTGCTGGCAAGGCGCCGCCTCCAGGGCGCACTGGCGGGGTTGGCGAGGGTCCGGTCCTCGTGGACGAAGCTCTGGATGATCGCGTTGTAGCCCAGCCATCGGCAGGGCTCGGGTGGCCAGCTGGCCAGGCTTGAAAGCGGGCGGTTGTCGAGCACCCAGGGTTGCGCGGTCAGTTCGTTGTGCTGGTTGAGGATCAGCGCGGCCAGGGTGCGCCCGCCCAGGTTGGTGGCGCCGACGCCTTCGCCGCCGTAGCCGCCCGCCAGGGCGATGCCGCGTTGACGGTCGCAGAGCATGTGCGGGCGGAAGCGCCGCGCCATGCCCAGGTTGCCGCCCCAGGAATGGGTGATGCGTGCGTGCTTCAACTGTGGGAACAACTCGCTGAACAGGTAGCGGCGCAGCTCGATTTCCTGTTCGTCGAGGTTGAAGTTTTCGCGCAGGCGGCCACCGAAGCGGTAGCCGCCACGGGCGCCGAATACCAGGCGGTCGTCGGCGGTGCGCTGGCCGTAGGTGACCTGGCGGCTGCTTTCGCTGAACGCCTGGCCCTGGTTCAGGCCGATCTGTTGCCAGGTGGCCTCCGGCAGTGGTTCGGTGGCCACCAACAGGCTCTGTACCGGCAGCTGATGTTTACCCAGTGGCGGCAGGCTGACGGCATAGCCCTCCACGGCGGGTACCGTCCATTGGCAACGGATGCGCGCCAACGGGGTGCGCACCTCACCCGGCTGCCAGTCGATGGCTGGGGTGTTTTCGAAGATTGTTACGCCCAGCGCTTCTACCGCCCGGGCCAGGCCACGCGCCAGCTTGGCGGGTTGGATGGTTGCGGTGTGCGGGCTGTAGATGGCGCCATAGGCGTTGCTGACCCGCAACTGAGCGTCAAGCTGTTCGGGGCGCAGCCAGCGGTAGTCGTCCTCGGTCATGCCTTGGCGATAAAGGTCGTCTAGGTAGGCGCGCAGGCTGCGCTCCTGTTCCGGGTAGCGCGCGGCGCAGTACAGCACGCCGCCTTTGCGGTAGTCGCAGTCGATGCTCTCGCGATGCAGCACGCGGTGTACTTCATCGGGAATGCCATGCAGCAGGTCGATGCTGGCGCGGCGCTGTTGCGGCGACAGGGTGGCCAGCAGGCGGTCTTCGCCGAGCAGGTTGCCCATCAGCCAGCCGCCGTTGCGCCCCGAAGCGCCGAAGCCAGCGATGTTGGCGTCGATTACCGCGATGTTCAACTGTGGCGCCTGGCGCTTGAGGTAGTAGGCGGTCCACAGGCCGGTGTAGCCAGCGCCGATGATGCATACATCCGCGTCCAGGTCCTCGCGCAGGGCCGGGCGGGCGCACAACGGCTCGTCGAGCTGGTCCATCCACAGGCTGAGCGTGCGCAGGGGTTGCATCGGGTTCGGCTCCACATCCGTCAAGGTCTGTGGGCGATCCTAGTGGTGTCGGCGGGCGGCTGTCCTACGTGCGTGCACGCAGGGAAATTTGCTTCAGGTACGCCTTGGGCGTAAGCCCGGTGTGTTCGCGAAAACACTTGTAGAACGCCGACAACGAGTTGAAACCGGCATTGAACGCCAGCTCGTCGATCGTGGCTTCGATGCTGTCGTTATCAAGGCTGGCCATCAGGTGCTGCAAGCGGGCCTGGTTGACGTAGCGGTAGAAGCTTTGCCCGAGCACCTGGTTGAGCAGGTAGGAGATCTGGTTGCGGCTGTAGCCGCTGGCGTCGGCCACCTGCTGCAGGTCCAGCTCCGGGTCCAGGTAGGGGCGCTGGCGCTGGAAGTAGTGTTCCAGGTCCTGGGCCATGGTCGACAACTGCCTCGGCGACAGGCCCAGGCGGCTGGTGGCCGGGCGTGAACCACTGCTGGCGTGGCCGCTGCCATTGCGGCGGACCAGCGTGGCATATTCGTTGACCTGCCAGATCAGGCCGTCCTTGACGGTAATCGCCTCGCTGGACTGGAACGCCACCAGGCCGTCGCCGCCCTGGACCGTGACCTGGTACTGGATGAACGCGGTACAGCCGTCGACGCGGATGCGGTCGCTGTGCACGATATCTTCGCCGGCTTCATGGGGCAGGCAGGCGCGCACGTAGTCGCGCAGTTCCTGGTAGCCGAGCACGCGGTTCTGGAAGAAGTCGTGGTACTGAATGTCGGGGTGGTAGAGCGACATGACGCCGTCGAGGTCGCGGTGCTTCCAGCACAGGTGGTAGCGCAGCACGGTGTCGGCGGTGAGCGGGGTCTGCTCGGGGCCGTCGGGGAGGGTGGTGGCGGTCATGAGCCTGATAGTGCATTGCAGAACACCCAGCTGCAAGGGGGCGGATCCGGCATATTGCACGGTTCTGCCAAGCGGCCTGGGGCGTAAGCCGTTGATTCGGTTGAGAGTGATTTTTTGACAGGGATGGCATGGCGAGTGCACCGGTCTGTTCAACATCGAACAAGGAGAAAGGCCATGCGCTCGATACTGCTCTGGATGATTGGGGTGCCGATTCCGGTGATTATCCTTATCTGGTTCTTTATGCATTGAGATTCTTTCGTCCGCTTTGCGTCCCGTCTCGACCCCGGGCTTCTCCTACAGGAGATCGCGGTCCCTTGTAGGAGCGGCCTTGTGTCGCGAAAGGGCTGCAAAGCAGCCCCGGCTATCTAAAGGCTAAAGAAACTGCTCGGCATAGTGACAAGCCACTTGCCGGGTACTCACCTGCCTGAGCGCCGGCACCTCCTTGGCACACCGCTCGGTCGCATACGGGCAGCGCTTGTGAAACGCACACCCATCCGGCGGGTTCAGCGGGTTGGGCAACTCCCCGGCAATGCGGATCTTCGGCTTCAAAGGGTCCGGGTGAATCGCCGGCGTCGCCGACAGCAGCGCCTGGGTATACGGGTGCAAGGGCCTTTCGTAGATATCTTCTTTCGGCCCCATCTCCGCCGGCCGGCCGAGGTACATCACCAGCACCTGATCGGCCACATGCCGCACCACCGCAAGGTTGTGCGAAATAAACACGTAGGCGGTGTTGAACTCCTTCTGCAAGTCCATGAACAGGTTCAGCACCTGGGCCTGGATCGACACGTCCAGCGCCGAGGTCGGTTCGTCCGCCACCAGCACCTTGGGCTGCAGCATCATTGCCCGGGCCAGGGCAATACGTTGGCGCTGGCCACCGGAGAACATGTGCGGGTAACGCTGGTAATGTTCGGGGCGCAGGCCGACCTGTTCCATCATCTTCTGCACCTTTTCTCGCCGCTCGGCCTTGGTCAGCGAGGTGTTGATCAGCAGCGGCTCGGCCAGCTGGTCACCAATCTTCTGTCGTGGGTTGAGCGAGGCGTAGGGGCTCTGGAACACCATCTGCACGTCGCGGCGCAGTTGCTTGCGCTCGCTCTTGCTGGCGCCTTTCACTTCGGTGCCGGCAATTTGCAGCGAGCCGGACGACGGCTCTTCGATCAGAGTCAGGGCGCGGGCCAGGGTCGACTTGCCGCAGCCGGATTCGCCGACCACGGCCAGGGTCTTGCCGGCCTCCAGTTCGAACGACACGCCATTCAGCGCGCGGACCAGGGCGTGCCCCTTGAACAGCCCGCGGGAGACTTCGTAATGCCGGGTCAACTCCCGGGCGGATAGAACGACGGCCATCACGCCACCTCCTGGTTCAGCGGGTAGAAGCAACGCACCAGGCCATGGGCCTGGGGATCGAGGGGCGGGCGCTGGCGCCGGCAGTTGTCCTGCACGTACGGGCAGCGCGGTGACAGCAGGCAACCCACGGGGCGGTCGTAGCGGCCGGGGACGATGCCGGGCAGGGTGGCCAGGCGTTCGGCACCAATGCTGTGCTCGGGGATCGCCGCCAGCAACGCTTCGCTGTAGGGGTGGGCGGGCACGTCGAACAGCTCCGGCACCTGGCCCACTTCCACGGCCTGGCCGGCGTACATCACGCACACCCGCCTGGCCGTTTCGGCGACCACGGCGAGGTCGTGGGTGATCAGGATGAGCGCCATGTTGCGCTCCTTCTGCAGGTTGACCAGCAGCTCCATGATCTGCGCCTGGATGGTCACGTCCAGCGCAGTGGTGGGTTCGTCGGCAATCAGCAGCTTGGGCTCGCCGGCAATCGCCATGGCAATCGCCACGCGCTGGCTCATGCCGCCGGACAGCTGGTGCGGGTAGGCGTCCAGGCGGCTTTCCGCAGCCGGGATCTCGACCTTCTTCAGCAGCTCCAGGGCACGCTGGCGCGCGGCCTTGCCCTTCAGGCCCAGGTGCTGGCGCAGCACTTCCTCGATCTGGTAACCCACGGTGTAGCTGGGGTTGAGCGCGGTCATCGGGTCCTGGAAAACCATGGCGATGTCCTTGCCCACTACCTTGCGTCGCTGGCGACCGCTGAGCTTGAGCATGTCGGTGCCGTCGAAGGTGAGCGAGTCGGCGGTGATGCGCCCGGGGGCGTCGATCAGGCCCATCAGGGCCATCATGGTCACGGACTTGCCCGAGCCGGATTCGCCGACGATGGCCAGGATCTCGCCGGCTTCCACCGTCAGGTCCAGGCCATCGACTACCGGTACCGCATTGGTGTCGCCGAAGCGCACGTTCAGGTTGTTGATCTGCAACAGTGACATGGCGTTCTCCTCAGGCGGCGTTCTTGAGTTTCGGGTCCAGCGCATCGCGCAGGCCGTCGCCCATCAGGTTGATTGCCAGCACACTGAGCAGAATGGTCAGGCCGGGCAGGCTCACCACCCACCAGGCGCGCTCGATGTAGTCACGGGCCGAAGCCAGCATGGTGCCCCACTCCGGGGTCGGCGGCTGTACGCCAAGGCCAAGGAAGCCCAGGGCGGCGGCGTCGAGGATGGCCGAGGAGAAGCTGAGGGTGGCCTGCACGATCAGCGGTGCCATGCAGTTGGGCAGCACGGTGACGAACATCAGCCGTGGCAGCCCGGCACCAGCCAGGCGTGCGGCGGTGACGTAGTCGCGGTTCAGCTCGCCCATCACGGCGGCGCGGGTCAGGCGCACGTAGGATGGCAACGACACGATGGCGATGGCGATCACGGTGTTGATCAGGCCTGGGCCGAGGATGGCGACGATGGCCACTGCCAGCAGCAGCGAGGGCAGGGCCAGCATCACGTCCATCAGGCGCATGATCGACGGGCCGAGCAGTTGCGGGAAGAAACCGGCTAGCAGGCCCAGCAGGATGCCAGGGATCAGCGACATCACCACCGACGACAGGCCGATCAGCAGCGACAGCCGCGCGCCCTGGATCAGCCGCGAAAGCAGGTCGCGGCCCAGCTCGTCGGTGCCGAGGATGAACTGCCAGCTGCCACCTTCGAGCCACACCGGTGGGGTCAGCAGGAATTCGCGGTACTGCTCGCTCGGGTCGTGCGGGGCGACCCACGGCGCGAATAGCGCGCAGAACACCACCAGGCACATGAAGGCCAGGCCCATCACCGCGCCTTTGTTGCGGGCGAAGGCTTGCCAGAATTCTTTGTATGGCGAGGGGTAGAGCAGGCTCTGGTCCACCGGGCTGGCCGGCGTGACGGATTTCGGAATCGGGCTTGTCATGGCGAAGGCCTCAGCGCTGATGACGGATGCGTGGGTTGGCCAGGCCGTAGAGGATATCCACGACGAAGTTGACCAGGATCACCAGGCAGGCGATCAACAGGATGCCGTTCTGGACCACGGGGTAGTCACGGGCACCGATGGCTTCGATCAGCCACTTGCCGATGCCCGGCCAGGAAAAGATGGTTTCGGTCAGCACCGCACCGGCCAGCAACGTGCCGACCTGCAGGCCGAATACGGTCAGTACCGGGATCAGCGCGTTGCGCAGGCCGTGCACGAACACCACGCGGGCCGGCGACAGGCCTTTGGCGCGGGCGGTGCGGATGTAGTCCTCGCGCAGCACTTCGAGCATCGACGAGCGGGTCATGCGGGCAATCACCGCCAGCGGGATGGTGCCGAGCACGATGGCCGGCAGGATCAGGTGCATCACCGCGTCCTTGAACGCACCTTCCTCGTCGCTGAGCAGGGTGTCGATGAGCATGAAGCCGGTCTTCGGCTCGATGTCGTAGAGCAGGTCGATGCGCCCGGACACCGGGGTCCAGCCCAGGCTTACCGAGAAGAACATGATCAGGATCAGGCCCCACCAGAAGATCGGCATCGAATAACCCGCCAGCGAAATGCCCATCACCCCGTGGTCGAACAGCGAACCACGTTTGAGCGCGGCGATCACCCCGGCCAGCAGGCCGACGATGCCAGCGAACAGCAGGGCGGCGAAGGCCAGTTCGAGTGTGGCCGGGAACAGGGTGAGGAACTCGCTCCACACGCTCTCGCGGGTACGCAGCGATTCACCGAGGTCACCCTGGGCCAGCTTGCCGACGTAGTCCAGGTACTGTACCGGCAGCGGCTTGTTCAACCCCAGGCGCTCCATGGCCTGGGCATGCATTTCGGGGTCGACCCTGCGCTCGCCCATCATCACTTCCACCGGGTCGCCGGGGATCAGGCGTATGAGCGCGAAGGTCAGCAAGGTGATGCCGAAAAAGGTCGGTATCAGCAGGCCAAGGCGCCGGGCAATAAAGCTCAACATTGTCGGGGTTACCTCATCAGGCCGTGGGGCGATCAGCCCGCTACGGTGGTGCCGCCGGTTCCCGTGTGGGTTGCCGGCGGTCGTTGTTGTTCTACTTCACCTTGGTGGTGGCGAAGTTGTTGTTGTTCAGAGGGTTGATCACGTAGCCCTCCACGTTGTCACGCATGGCGGTGAACATCTTCGGATGGGCCATGCTGATCCAGGGTTGTTCGTCATCGTACACTTTCAATGCCTCGTTATAGAGCCTTGCACGCTCGTCGTTGTCGATCACTTCGCGGGCGCGGCTGATCAGCTCCTGGAACTTGGGGTTGCACCAGCGTGCATAGTTCTCACCGCTTTTGGCGGCATCGCAACTGAGCAGCGGGCTGAGGAAATTGTCCGGGTCGCCGTTGTCGCCGGCCCAGCCGGTGGACACCAGGTCGGCCTCGCCCTTCTTGGCCCGGCGCAGCATTTCGGCCCACTCCATCACGCGGATGTCCAGCTTCAGTCCGATCTGCTTGAGGTCAGCCTGCAGCATCTCGGCAGACAAGCGCGGGTTGGGGTTGGTCGGGCCGCCGCCGTTGCGCGTGAACAGGGTGATTACCGTACCTTCGGGCACGCCCGCCTGCTTGAGCAGATCGCGCGCCTTGGCCAGGTCGCGGGGTGGGTTTCTGTTCTCGTTGTTGTAGCCAATCATGGTCGGCGGGTACGGGTTCACGCCGACCAATGCGTTGCCTTTGCCGAACAACTGGTCGACATGGGTCTGGCGGTCGAAGGCCATGTTGATGGCTTTGCGCACGCGAACGTCGCTCAGGTATTTGTGTTCGGTGTTCATCGAGATGTAACCGGTGACCAAGGCCTCGATCTCCTCGACCTTGAGTTTCGGGTCCTGCTTGATCGACGGCACGTCATCGGGCTTGGGATAGAGCGCTACCTGGCACTCGTTGGCGCGCAGTTTCTGCAGGCGCACATTGCTGTCGGTAGCGATGGCGAAGACCAGCGCATCGGCCGGTGGCTTGCCGCGGAAATAGTCCGGGTTGGGCTTGAAGCGAACCTGGGCATCCTTGTTGTAACGCTGGAAGATGAACGGGCCGGTGCCGATCGGCTTGCTGTTCAACTCGGCAGCCTTGCCAGCCTTGAGCAACTGGTCGCCGTATTCGGCGGAGTAGATCGAGGTGAAGCCCATGGCCATGTCGCGCAGGAACGGCGCTTCCGGTCGGGTAAGGGTAATCACCACGGTGTGCTCGTCGGCCTTGCTGACCGACTTGAGCAGGTCCTTGAAGCCCATGCTCTCGAAGTACGGGTATCCGACGCTGGTCTTGTCATGCCATGGATGGTTCGGATCGAGCTGGCGATTGAGGCTCCACAGGACGTCATCGGCGTTGAAGTCGCGGGTCGGCTTGAAGTAGTCGGTAGTGTGGAACTTCACGCCCTGGCGCAGATGGAAGGTGTAGGTCAGGCCATCGGCTGAAATGTCCCAACGCTCGGCCAGGGCCGGCTGGACTTCGGTGGTACCGGGCTTGAAGTCGACCAGGCGATTGAACACCGTCTCGGCCGAGGCATCGGCGGTGACCGCAGTGGTGTACTGGACGATGTCGAACCCTTCCGGGCTGGCTTCGGTGCACACCACCAATGGTTTGGCCGCCAGTTGCGTGGCACCGCCCAGAAGCAGTGCGGCCAGGGCCAGGCGCAGTGGCCGCGATTTCATGAAAGCTCTCTGCATGGGTTGAAACTCCCTGCTTGCATTGATTCCAGCGTAGCCGCCACGGCCCGCAGCGAAGCAGGCCGTGGCGCCGGCGGTCAGAGAATGTTGAATGGAATGGTGGTAACCACCCGGAACTCATCCAGGCTGCCATCGCCCTGGGCCTTGCTGGCGCGGTGCGCGGTGTAGGTGGCACGGATGCTGGTGTCTTTCAATGGCCCGCTCTGTACCGCGTAGCTGGTGCCGAAGCCCCACTCGTAGTGGGTTTCGCCATCCAGGCCGTTCACGTCGTAGGCGGTACCGCGGTAATGGGTACCATCGATGCCCCAGCCGCGGGCGTTGTACAGGTTGAACTTCAGGCCCGGCACGCCGTACGGCGCCATGTTCAGCACGTAGGAAATCTGCAGCGATTTCTCGTTGGGGCCGTTGAAGTCCGACAGCAGCGAGTTGGCCAGGTAGATGCCGTTGGTTTCGTGCAGGTAGTCGAAGTACTCGTTGCCGTTGACCTGCTGCCAGGAGGCGCTGAGGGTGTGGGCCTGGTGGGTCAGGCCGAACGACAGGCTGTAGGTGTCGTTGTCGATCTCGCCCATCTTCTTGCTGCCGGCGTCGACGGTCTTGTAGTAGTTCAGGCCGGTGCTCAGGCTGAGCACTGCGCTGTCGCCGAGCACGTGGTTGGCGCCGAAGTAGTACTGGTTCCAGAAGTCGTCGACCTTGGTGGCGTACAGGCTGGTGCTCAGGCTCTTGAACGGCTGGTAGTTGATGCCGGCGGTGCTGGCGCGGTCGGTTTCCACGCCAGTGGCACTGTACTCGGTGCGGAACTTGCTGAGGCTCTGTTCGGTACGTGGCGAGACGCGGTCGAAGGTGCCCAGGTCGAAGCTCAGGTTGTCGAATTCGGCACTGTGCAGGAACGCGCCCTGGAAACTCGAGGGCAGGGCGCGGTTGCCGATGTAGGCGATCATCGGCGTGTCCACCGATTGGCGGCCGACGGTGAGGGTGGTGTTGGACACCCGCGCCTTGACGTTGGCCAGGCCCATCTTGCTCCACTGGCCGACCGGGTCGCCGTCGCTGTGGGTCAGGGTGCGGTTGTTGGGGCCGGCGACGTCCTCGCGGTTCTGCAGCAGGGCGATGGCATTGTAACCGGCGGCTTCGACGGCGAAGCCGACGGTGCCCTGGGTGAAACCGGAGCTGTAGTTGAGGATGGTGCCCTGCACCCAGTTCTCGCGGCTGTGGGTGTCGTGGCGGGTGCCGTCGCTCTTGTAGTACTTCCACAGCGGGGCGCGTGTGGCGCGCTCGCGGGCATACCAGTTGCGGGTGCTGCCGGACAGGCTCTGGCCGTCGACGAAGCCGCTGGCCTGCTCCTGCTCGCTGCTGCCTTTTAGTGTGATGGGCACGTATTCCTGGCTTTGCGGGTCGGCCTGGGTCACGGTGGATAAGGCACTGATGGATAAAGCCAGTGCGGTCAAGGTGAATAGTCTCAAGGTTAAAGCTCCCTTTCTGTTCTTCTAGTTATTGCCTGGCCTTGTGGGCCGGGCTTCTTGCTGCGGTGTTGCCAGGGTTGCCCGGGGTCACCGGGCAGAATCGGGGCGTTGTGTTGGCTGTGCCGGCCTCTTCGCGGGCGCGCCCGCTCCCACAGGTTTCGTGAACCTGAGGAGAACACTGTGGGAGCGGGTTTACCCGCGAAGAGGCCGGTACCGGCTAATGCTCAATCAACACTCACACCGGAAAAATCGTTGCGCCCGAAAGGGCTGACCTTGAATTCGGAAACCTTGATGCTCAGCGGTTGGTTGACCGTTGAATGTGCCACCGGGGTAATCGGCACCTGCTGCTTGAGCCGCTGCTGGGCCTGCTGGTACAGGGCGGTGCGCTGCGCGCGGTCGGTGACCTGCTTGGCCTGCTTGACCAGGCTGTCGTACTGCGGATCGCACCACAGCGAGTAGTTGTTGCTGCCGATGGCATCGCAGTTGTAGAGGGTGCCCAGCCAGTTGTCCGGGTCACCGTTGTCCCCGGTCCAGCCGATCAGGGCGATATCGTGCTCGCCGCTTTTCATGCGCTTGAGGTACTCGCCCCATTCATAGCTGACAATGCGCACCTTGAAGCCGAGCTTGCTCCAGTCGGCCTGGAGCATTTCCGCCATCAGCTTGGCGTTTGGGTTGTACGGGCGCTGCACCGGCATGGCCCACAGGGTGATCTCGGTGCCCGGCTTGACTCCGGCCTGCTGCAGTAGCTGTTTGGCCTTTTCCGGATCGAAGGGGGCGTCCTTGATGCTGTCGTCATAGGACCATTGGGTTGGCGGCATGGCGTTGACTGCCAGCTGGCCGGAATCCTGATACACAGCCTGGATGATCGCCTGCTTGTTCACTGCCATATCCATTGCCTGGCGCACTTCCAACCGGTCGAACGGTGGGTGTTGAGTGTTGTAGGCGATATAGCCGAGGTTGAAGCCAGGCTGTTGCAGCACCTGCAGTTTGCTGTCGGCCTTGAGCGCAGGGAGGTCTGCGGGGCGCGGGTTCAGGGTGACCTGGCATTCGTTGCGGCGCAGCTTCTGGATGCGCACCGAAGGGTCGATGTTGATCGAGAACACCAGGTTGTCGATCTTCACGTCCTGCGGTGACCAATAGGCCTTGTTGCCCTTGTAGCGGATCTGCGAATCCTTCTGATAACGCTGGAACACGAACGGGCCGGTGCCGATCGGTTGCTGGTTGATGTCGCTGGGGCGCCCGCTGGTCATCAACTGTTCGGCGTATTCGGCAGAGAGGATCGAGGCGAAGCTCATGGCCAGGTTCTGGATGAACGCGGCATCGACCTTGTTCAGGGTGAACACCACGGTCAGTGGACCGGTCTTTTCGACACGGGCGATGTTCTTGTCCAGGCCCATGCTGATGAAATAGGGGAACTCGGTCGGGTAGGCCTGGCGGAACGGGTGGTTCTTGTCGAGCATGCGGTTGAAGGTGAACAGCACGTCGTCGGCGTTGAAGTCGCGGCTCGGTGCAAAGGCCTTGTTGCTGTGGAACTTCACCCCTTCGCGCAGGTGGAAGGTGTAGCGCAGGCCATCTTCGGACACCTCCCAGCGGGTCGCCAGGGCAGGGTGCACGGCAGTGCCGCCGCGTTCGAACTCGACCAGGCGGTTGTAGATCGGTTCGGCGGCGTCGTTGTCGGTGGCGCTGGTGTACTGGGCAGTGTCGAAGCCGGCAGGGCTGCCTTCGGAACAGAACACCAGGTTGTTGGCCAGCAGGGCCGGCGATTGGCTGATCAGGCCCAGGGCCAGCAGGGCGGAAACTCGGGTGGTATGGCGCATGGCAAGTCCTTTTACGTCTGTTTGCGCCGCCTCGGGGTACGAATGGCGGCAACAGGTCGCCGACCCCGCTGCGGATGGCAGCGGGACGACATGGAGGGGGACGAGGTTGGCGGGGCACCCGCAGCTCGGCGGGTGCCTTGGCTAGCCTATTTGTCCACGCTGACGCCGTAGAAGGAGTTCAGCGCGAACGGGCTGATCTTGAAGTCCTTCACCTTGGCGCTCATGGGCTGGTACACGGTGGAGTGGGCGATCGGGGTGATCGGCACCTGCTCCTTGAGGATGTGCTGTGCCTGCTGATACAACTCGGTGCGCTTGGCCTGGTCGGAAGTGGCCTTGGCCTGCTTGATCAGGTCGTCGTAGGGCTTGTAGCACCATTTGGAGAAGTTGTTGCCGTTCATGGCGTCGCAGCCGTACAGGGTGCCCAGCCAGTTGTCCGGGTCACCGTTGTCACCGCTCCAGCCGATCAGCATGGCGCCCTGTTCGCCGCCTTTGGAGCGCTTGATGTACTCGCCCCATTCATAGCTGACGATCTTGGCCTTGATGCCGACCTTGGCCCAGTCGGATTGCAGCATCTCGGCCATCAGCTTGGCATTGGGGTTGTACGGGCGTTGCACAGGCATCGCCCACAGGGTGATTTCGGTGCCTTCCTTGATGCCGGCTTCCTTGAGCAGTTGCTTGGCTTTTTCAGGGTCGAATGGCGCGTCCTTGATGCTGTCGTCATAGGACCACTGGGTCGGGGGCATGGCGTTGACCGCCAGTTGGCCGGCGCCCTGGTAGACCGACTCGATGATCTTTTTCTTGTCCACGGCCATATCCAGCGCCTCGCGGACTTTCAGCTGGGCCAGCGGGTTAGGCTCGTTGCTGCCCTTGACCTTGTCCATCACGTTGTAGGCGATGTAGCCGAGGTTGAAGCCGGCTTGCTGCGGCATCTGCAGCTTGGGGTCCTGTTTCAGCGGCTGGATGTCGGCAGGGCGCGGGAACAGGGTGACCTGGCACTCGTTCTTCTTCAGCTTCTGCATGCGCACAGAGGCGTCGGTGGTAATGGCGAAGATCAGGTTGTCGATCTTCACGTCATCAGGTTGCCAGTAGTCTTTGTTGCCCTTGAAGCGGATCTGCGCGTCCTTCTGGTACTTGCTGAACACGAACGGGCCAGTGCCGATCGGCTTCTGGTTGATGTCGGCGGCCTTGCCGTCCTTGAGCAACTGGTCGGCGTATTCGGCGGACTGGATCGAGGCGAAGCTCATGGCCAGGTTCTGAATGAATGCGGCGTCGACTTCGTTGAGGGTGAACCTGACGGTATGTTCGTCGAGCTTCTCCAGCTTGGCGATGTTCTTGTCCATGCCCATGTCGGTGAAGTATGGGAACTCGGTGGGGTAGGCCTTGCGGAACGGGTGGTCCTTGTCGAGCATGCGGTTGAAGGTGAACAGCACGTCGTCGGCGTTGAAGTTGCGGGTGGGCTTGAAGTAGTCGGTGGTGTGGAACTTGACCCCTTCGCGCAGGTGGAAGGTGTAGGTCTTTCCGTCGTCGGAGACTTCCCACTTGGTCGCCAGCCCCGGGATGACTGCCGTGCCGCCACGTTCGAACTGGGTCAAGCGGTTGAACACGGTCTCGGCCGAGGCGTCAAAGTCAGTCCCTGTGGTGTATTGGCCCGGGTCGAAGCCGGCCGGGCTGCCTTCGGAGCAGAACACCAGGTTGGACGCTGCGAGGGCCGACGGTGCGCCGGAGAGCAAGCCTGCGCCTAGCAGGAACGGAATGACTGCGTGTTTGAGCATGGTGGCCTCATTGTTGTCATTTTTCGATTGAGGTGGCCTCGTGAGCCGACCTGCGGATACTTATGCAGGGGGTGTTCCCAATGCAATATGCGGAGGGATAGTTGGCGCCAGAAAAGTGGTACGAGCGTACATGGATGTCGCATTGATATAACTTTCGAAGAAGTTAAACGTTTGCGTAGGCAAAATGATGGCTTTTTGCGGGATATTTCGAGGCGGGGTTGGCGTAGGAAGCACCTTATTGGTGCGTAGGAAATGTCTGAATCTGCGCTTTTTCGACTGACCTCATCGCCGGCAAGCCAGCTCCCACAGGTACAACACAAGGGCTGAAACCTGTGGTGTATCTGTGGGAGCTGGCTTGCCGGCGATGGGGGCGCAATGCGCCCCCGGCGAACTCAAGGCATCTGCACTTCGATCAGGCCATCGGCATTCATGCTCACTTCACTGGTCCCGGCCTCGATATCCGGCGCCGGTGCCGACTCATCAGCCCCCATTGCCTTCATCGCCATCGGCGCACTGCGCAGGTAAGGGCGCGGGTAACCGCTGCTGTTGAGGTTCAGGCTGACCACCTTGTAGCCCTTGCCACCCAGTGCCTCGGTAGCCAGTTGCGCGCGTGCCTTGAAGGCATCCACCGCATCCTTGAGCAGTGCATCCTCGCTGGCCTTGCGCGTGGCCGGGGCGATGGAGAAGTCCATGCCCCCCATCTTCAGCTCTTGCAGCAAGTCGGCGGTCAGCTGCGACAGGGCAGGGAAGTTGGCGCTTTCCAGGCGCAACTCGGCGCGCTCGCGCCAGCCGGTGATCTTCTGGCCCTTGCTGTCATATACCGGGTAGCTGTTGCGGCTACCCTGGCTGATCTTCACGTCCTTGACCTGGCGCGACTGCTGTACGGCCTTGTTCATGGTTTCGGTGATCTGCTTGGCGAGCTTGCCCGGGTCGGTGTTCTGCGCTTCGCTGTACAGGGTAACGACCATCAGGTCGCGCGCCACTTCCTTGCTGACCTCGGCACGCAGCGAGACCTGATTGTAGCGCGGCTCATCGGCAGCCAGCGCCGGCAGGCTGGCGAGCAGGCCGCAGGACAGGATCAGGGCGGTGCCGCGACGTGGGATTTGCATGTGGTACTCCTTGGCAATATAAGGCGTGGGTTGTGGCCATCCATTCCACGCATGGCCCATCAGACCGGCAACAGTGTAGTGGGTTCAAAAGTGCCATCATGAACCTGTGACAAAGTGTGGCGCTTTGCCGCATCGCTGCAGCGAGGCGCCTGGCTTCGGTATACTCCAGCCGATTTTTCTGGAGCACTCATCAGGAGAGCTCATGCTCGCCGCCGTACAACCGCTGTCTGCTACTCGCCAGAACCTCTGGCGCCTGACCGTCATTCGGGTCCTGGTCCTGGCTGCCCAGGCCGGCTCCGTGGGCGTCGCCTACTGGACCGAACTGCTGCCTTTGCCCTGGCTGTCGCTGGCCGGCACCTTGGCCTTGTCTTCGCTGCTGTGCGCCTTCACGGCCCTGCGCCTGCGCCTGTCGTTGCCTGTCACCGAGCTGGAATATGCCCTGCAACTGGCCTGCGACCTGCTGATCCACAGTGCCTTGCTGTACTACTCCGGCGGCTCGACCAACCCGTTCGTTTCGTATTACCTGGTGCCGCTGGCGATTGCCGCAGTTACCTTGCCGTGGCTGTATTCGCTGATCCTGTCCGGCATTGCCCTGACCGCCTACAGCCTGCTGCTGGTGCAGTTCTACCCGCTCGAAGGCCTGCCGATGGCGCGGGACAAGATGCAGGTGTATGGCATGTGGCTGAGTATTGCCCTGGCCGCGGCGGTGATCACCTTCTTTGCCGCACGCATGGCCGAAGAGCTGCGCCGCCAGGAGCAACTGCGTTCCGAGCGGCGTGAAGAAAGCCTGCGCGACGAGCAGCTGCTGGCCGTGGCCACCCAGGCCGCCGGTGCCGCCCATGAGCTGGGCACACCGTTGGCGACCATGAGCGTGCTGCTGAACGAAATGCGCCAGGACCACGCCGACCCGTTGCTGCAGGAAGACCTGCAGATCCTTCAGGACCAGGTGAAGCTGTGCAAGGAAACCCTGCAACAGCTGGTACGCGCCGCCGAAGCCAACCGCCGCCTGGCCGTGGTGGAGCAGGATGTCACGGCATGGCTGGACGAGGCGCTCAACCGTTGGCACCTGATGCGCCCGGAAGCCAGCTACCGCTTCCAGCGCTTGCGCGACGGCCAGGTGCCGCGCCTGACCCCGCCGCCGGACCTGACCCAAGCGTTGTTGAACCTGTTGAACAATGCCGCCGATGCCTGCCCCGACGACCTTGAAGTGCGCCTGGACTGGGACACCCATGACATCGTCATCAGCATCCGTGACCACGGCCCCGGCGTACCGCCGGCAATCGCCGAGGCCATCGGCAAACCCTTCATTACCACCAAGGGCAAAGGCTTCGGCCTGGGCCTGTTCTTGAGCAAGGCCAGCGTGACCCGTGCGGGCGGTTCGGTGAAACTCTATAGTCATGAACAGGGTGGCACCCTTACCGAACTGCGCCTGCCCTATGGCAAGCGAGGAGATGAATGATGAGCGAAGAAAACCAGGTCGAAGGCGAAGAGCTGCCGCACCTGCTGCTGGTGGATGACGATGCCACCTTCACCCGGGTCATGGCCCGGGCCATGAGCCGCCGCGGTTTCCGCGTCAGCACCGCCAGCTCTGCCGAGGAAGGGTTGATCCTGGCCCAGCAAGACCTGCCGGACTACGCCACACTGGACCTGAAGATGGAAGGCGACTCCGGCCTGGTGCTGCTGCCCAAGCTGCTGGAGCTGGACCCGGAAATGCGCGTGGTGATCCTGACCGGTTACTCGAGCATTGCCACTGCGGTGGAAGCGGTCAAGCGTGGTGCCTGCAACTACCTGTGCAAGCCGGCCGATGCCGATGATGTGCTGGCTGCGTTGCTGTCAGAGCACACCGACCTGGACAGCCTGGTGCCGGAAAACCCGATGTCGGTCGACCGCCTGCAGTGGGAGCATATCCAGCGCGTACTGAACGAGCACGAGGGCAATATCTCGGCCACCGCGCGGGCGCTGGGCATGCACCGGCGGACCTTGCAGCGCAAACTGCAGAAGCGCCCGGTCCGGCGCTGATTCCTGCAGGGCTTGTACCGACCTCTTCGCGGGCTTGCCCGCTCCCACAGGTACTGCACAGGTCTTGAGGCTTGTGGAGTACCTGTGGGAGCGGGCAAGCCCGCGAAGAGGCCGGTACTGACAGAAATTTCTCTGTAACACCCCACGATCCCCGCAAGTCCCGGCCGTTGGCGTATCATTAGCCCCCTAACGGCAACCCTTCCAGGATCGCTTGCGCATGCTCGCCCTTCTTATCCAGACGTTGAACATCACGGCCCCGGTCTTCGCCATGCTGTTCATGGGCGTGCTGCTCAAGCGTATCCGCCTGATCGACGACAATTTCAACCGCGTAGCCTCGCAACTGGTGTTCAACGTGTGCATGCCGGCGTTGCTGTTCCTCGGCATCTATCACGCCGACCTGGCCACGGCGGTCAAACCCGGCGTCCTTCTCTATTTCATCGTCGCCACCCTGGCCGGCTTCGCCATTGCCTGGGGCATGGCCATCTGGCGCAGCCCGCTGGCCGACCGGGGCATCTATACCCAGGGCGCATTCCGTGGGAACAACGGCGTGATCGGCCTGGCCCTGGCCGCCAGTCTCTACGGCGACTACGGCATCTCCCTGGGGGCGGTACTCGCCGGCCTGGTCATCCTCATGTACAACTCGTTGTCGGCAGTGGTGCTGGCGGTTTACAGCCCGGACCTGAAATCCGACCCGTGGAGCATCTGCAAGAGCATCTTCAGCAACCCGCTGATCATCAGTGTGCTGGTGGCCACGCCCATGGCCTACGGCCAGGTGCCGTTGCCCAACTGGCTGCTGACCTCGGGCGACTACCTGGCGCAGATGACCCTGCCGCTGGCGCTGATCTGCATCGGTGGCACGCTGTCGATGGCGGCACTGCGCGACAGTGGCAGGCTGGCCATCGACGCCAGCCTGGTGAAGATGGTCTGGCTACCGCTGCTGGGTACCCTCGGAGCCTGGCTATGCGGCTTCCGCGGCGCCGAGCTGGGCATCCTGTTCCTGTACATCGGCAGCCCGACTGCAGCTGCCAGCTACGTCATGGCGCGGGCGGCGAACGGCAACCATGAGCTGGCTGCATCGATCATCGTGATTACCACGCTAATGGCGGCGATCACCACCAACATTGGTATTTTCATCTTGCAGTGGGGCGGATGGATCTAGATCCTTGACTGCAAACAACACAAAAACACAGCCTCACTGAGCTAAAGGACACTTCATGCAAGACCAGAGCACGCCCGAGCGGTTACAGCGCGGGCTGAAGAATCGCCATATCCAGCTGATCGCGCTGGGCGGGGCCATCGGTACCGGGTTGTTCCTGGGCATTGCCCAGACCATCCAGCTGGCGGGCCCCTCCGTCCTGCTGGGCTACGCCATTGCCGGCCTGATGGCCTTCCTGATCATGCGCCAGCTCGGTGAAATGGTTGTTGAAGAGCCCGTGGCCGGCAGCTTCAGCCACTTCGCCCACCAGTACTGGAGCGAGTTTGCCGGGTTTGTTTCGGGCTGGAACTACTGGGTGGTGTACGTACTGGTCGGCATGGCCGAGCTTACCGCGGTGGGCATCTACGTGCAGTACTGGTGGCCCGGCTTCCCCACCTGGGCCACGGCGGCGATCTTCTTCGTGGTGATCAACCTGATCAACCTCACCCAGGTTAAGGTCTACGGCGAGATGGAGTTCTGGTTCGCCCTGGTCAAGGTGGTGGCCATCGTCAGCATGATCGGCTTCGGCGCCTGGCTGCTGACCAGCGGCCATGGCGGCCCGGACGCCAGCGTGGCCAACCTCTGGCAGTACGGCGGCTTTTTCCCCAACGGCGTCACCGGCTTGGTGATGGCACTGGCAGTGATCATGTTCTCGTTTGGTGGCCTGGAGCTGGTGGGTATCACCGCCGCCGAGGCCGACAACCCGCGTCAGAGCATCCCAAAGGCCACCAACCAGGTGGTGTACCGTATCCTCATTTTCTATATCGGTGCCCTGGCGGTGCTGCTGTCGCTGTACCCATGGCAGAAGGTGGTGCAGGGTGGCAGCCCGTTCGTGATGATCTTCCATGAACTGGACAGTGACCTGGTGGCGACCATCCTCAATATCGTGGTGCTGACGGCCGCACTGTCGGTGTACAACAGCTGTGTGTACGCCAACAGCCGCATGCTGTTCGGCCTGGCCAGCCAGGGCGACGCTCCGCGTCAGTTGCTGAAGGTAAGCCGTAGCGGCGTGCCGCTGACCGCGCTGGGTGTGTCGGCTTTTGCCACCGGGCTGTGCGTGCTGATCAACTACCTGATGCCGGGTGAAGCCTTTGGTCTGCTGATGGCCCTGGCGGTGTCGGCGCTGGTAATCAACTGGGCGAGCATCAGCATCACCCACCTGAAGTTCCGCAAGGCCAAGCTGGCGGCCGGGATTACCCCGTTCTACAAAAGCTGGGGGCACCCGGTAACCAACTACCTGTGCCTGGCGTTCATCGTGCTGATCCTGGTGGTGATGTACCTGACCCCGCCGATTCGCATCTCGGTAATGCTGATTCCGGGGTGGATCCTGGTGCTGTGGGTGGCCTTCAAGATGAAGAAGGCTCGCCAGGCCAGGTAAGTAACACAGTATCGGCCTCTTCGCGGGCACGCCCGCTCCCACAGATACTGCACAGGTCTCAGAGCCTGTAGGGTCTCTGTAGGAGCTGGCGTGTCCGCGAAGAGGCCGGTACAGGCTACCTATTGGTAACTGTCGATCACTTCCTGTGCCGCACGGAACGCATCAATCGCCGCGGGCACCCCCGCATACACCGCGCAATGCAGCAGCGCTTCGCGAATTTCCTCCACCGTGCAGCCATTGTTCAACGCCCCGCGCACATGTCCCTTGAGCTCCTGCGGGCACTTGAGTGCCGTGAGCGTGGCCAGGGTAATCAGGCTGCGGGTTTTCAACGGCAGCCCGTCGCGGGCCCACACGCTGCCCCAGGCATGTTCGTTGACGAAGTCCTGCAGCGGCTGGGTAAAGTCGGTGGCATTGCCCAGGGCGCGGTCGACGAATGCATCGCCCATCACCTGGCGCCGAATCTGTTCGCCGGTTTTCTTGCTATCAGCCATGTTGTTTTCCTTAGTGTTGGCGGCGCCAGGCTCGTGCGGTGGTGTACAGCAACACCATGGCGAGCACCGGCAGTACGTAGAACAGCATCAACCGCTCCAGGCGGCCGGCCAGTGGCATGCCCATGGTAAACGCCGCCACGTGCAGCCCATAGGCCAGGTACAGGCAGAGGAACACCAGGCCTTCGGCGCGAGTGATGCGGTAGCCGGAATAGAACACCGGCAGGCTCAGCGCAGCAACACCCAGCATTACCGGCAGATCGAAGGCCAAGGCGTTGGGCGAGATCGACAGCGGCTCGGGAGTGACCAGCGCGGTCAGGCCCAGCACGGCCAGCAGATTGAACAGGTTGCTGCCGATCACTGTGCCCACGGCGATTTCCCGTTCACCGCGCAGGGCGGCGATCAGCGCAGCGGCCAGTTCCGGCAGGGAGGTGCAAATGGCAACGACAGTCAGGCCGATGATGCGCTCGGACAGGCCCAGGTCGGTGGCCACCTCCACGGCGGCTTCCAGCAACAAGTGACCTGCCAGGCTGAGCAGGCCCAGGCCGGCCAGCACCTGCAGCAGCGTGCCCGACCAGAAGCGCCCGGCGCTGCTGGTGACGGTGGTCGGTGCGGGGTAGGTGCGGGCGTAGTGGCGCGACTGGTGCCAAAGCATTGCCAGGTAGCCGACCAGTCCGGTCAGCAGCAACACCCCTTCGGCCCGGCCCAGGTGGCCGTTGGCGGATAACGCGTAGACCAGGCCGCTGGCGACGATCATCAGTGGAATGTCCAGGCGCACCAGTTGCCGCGACACGCGCAGCGGGATGATCAGTGCGGCCAGGCCGAGAATGACCAATACGTTGAATATGTTGCTGCCGATAACGCTGCCCACCGCCACGTCCGGCGCGCCCTGGTAGGCGGCCTGCAGGCTCACGGTCATTTGCGGGGCAGTGCTGCCGAAGGCCACCAGGCTAAGGCCGATGATCAGCGGGCGTACGTGCAGGCGCTGGGCCAGGCGCAGGGCTGCGCGTACCAGCAGTTCGGCACCGCCGACCAGCAACAGCAGGGCGATGCCCAGTTGCAGGAGGCTGGAGGTAGGTAGGGTAGCCAGGTCGAAAATGGTCGGACTCCTGTCGCGTCAGTCGCTAAGCCCTTGTACTCGCACGCGCGCGGTTCCGCTACGGATCATGCCGATTTTTTCTGCGGCGGCACGTGAAAGATCGATCAGGCGGCCGCGGGTATGTGGGCCACGGTCATTGATGCGCACCACGACGCTGCGCTGGTTGGCCAGGTTGGTCACCCGTACCCGACTGCCGAAGGGCAGGCTGCGGTGAGCGGCGGTGAGGCCGTGCTGGTTGAACGGTTCGCCGCTGGCGGTGCGTTTGCCGTGGTGGCGAGAGCCGTAATAGGAGGCGGTGCCGGTCTTGTCGTAACCGTCGGGGTCGATGTCCTGGCTGGCGCAGCCGGCCAGCAGGGAGAAGAGGGCGAGGGTGCTCAGGGATCGCTTTAGCAAGTCAGGAGGTCTCCAGTGCAGCCATTCACGGGCTTGCCCGCTCCCACAGGTATATCACCGCCTGTGTAAGCGGCGCAGTATCTGTGTGAGCGGGCAAGCCCGCGAACGAGGGCAAAGCCCTCGCAGCATATTCAGGTCACCCTTCGAGCTTGGCCTTGAGCAATTGGTTCACTTGCCCCGGGTTGGCTTTGCCTTTGGAGGCTTTCATCGCCTGGCCGACGAAGAAGCCGAACATCTTGCCACGCTTGGCCTCGTCGGCTGCGCGGTACTGTTCGACCTGCTCGGCGTTGGCCGCCAGCACTTCGTCGAGCATCTTGTCGATCGCACCGGTATCGGTGACCTGCTTCAGGCCCTTGCTTTCGATGATGCTGTCGGCATCGCCTTCACCGGCGGCCATGGCCTCGAACACGGTCTTGGCGATCTTGCCGCTGATGGTGTTGTCACGGATACGCAGCAGCATGCCGCCCAGCTGTGCGGCGCTGACCGGCGCCTGGTCGATCTCGATGCCCAGCTTGTTCAGCAGGCTACCCAGCTCGACCATGACCCAGTTGGCAGCCAGCTTGGCATCGCCACCGATCTTCACCACTTCCTCGAAGTAGTCCGCCTGCTCGCGGCTGGAAGCCAGCACGTTGGCGTCGTAGGCCGACAGGCCGTACTGGTTCTGGAAGCGCTCGACCTTCTGCGTCGGCAGTTCCGGCAAGCCGGCGCGGACGGTTTCGAGGAAGCTGTCCTCGATCACCACCGGCAGCAGGTCCGGGTCGGGGAAGTAACGGTAGTCGTTGGCTTCCTCCTTGCTGCGCATGGAGCGGGTCTCGTCCTTGTTCGGGTCGTACAGACGGGTTTCCTGTACCACCTTGCCGCCGTCCTCGATCAGGTCGATCTGGCGCTGGATCTCGCTATTGATCGCGCGTTCGATGAAGCGGAACGAGTTGACGTTCTTGATCTCGCAGCGGGTGCCGAACTCGGCCTGGCCTTTCGGGCGGATCGACACGTTGCAGTCGCAACGCAGCGAGCCTTCGGCCATGTTGCCGTCGCAGATGCCCAGGTAACGCACCAGCGCGTGGATTGCCTTGACGTAGGCCACGGCTTCCTTGGCGCTGCGCATGTCGGGCTCGGAGACGATTTCCAGCAGCGGGGTGCCGGCACGGTTCAGGTCGATGCCGGTGGAGCCGCTGAAGTCTTCGTGCAGGCTCTTGCCGGCATCTTCTTCCAGGTGCGCGCGGGTTACCCCGATGCGCTTGATGGTGCCGTCTTCCAGGGCGATGTCGAGGTGGCCCTTGCCGACGATCGGCAAGTCCATCTGGCTGATCTGGTAGCCCTTTGGCAGGTCCGGGTAGAAGTAGTTCTTGCGCGCGAACACGTTGCGCTTGCCGATCTCGGCATCGATGGCCAGGCCGAACATGCACGCCATGCGCACGGCTTCCTGGTTCAGTACTGGCAGTACGCCAGGCATGCCCAGGTCAACCAGGCTGGCCTGGGTGTTCGGCTCGGAACCGAAGGTGGTGGCGCTGCCGGAGAAGATCTTCGACTGGGTGGCGAGCTGAGTGTGGATTTCCAGCCCGATCACAACTTCCCATTGCATGTGTGAATTCCTCAGAAGCCGTTGGGGGCGCGGGTGTGCCAGTCGGTCACTTGCTGGTAGCGGTGCGCGACGTTGAGCAGGCGGCCTTCCTGGAAGTATGGCGCCAGCAGCTGCACGCCGACCGGCAGGCCATCGACGAAGCCGGCCGGCATCGACAGGCCCGGCAGGCCCGCCAGGTTGGCGGTGATGGTGTAGACGTCTTCCAGATAGGCGGCGACCGGGTCGCTGCTCTTGGCGCCGAGCTTCCAGGCCGGGTTTGGCGTGGTCGGGCCGAGGATCAGGTCGACGTCGTTGAAGGCGGCCATGAAGTCGTTCTTGATCAGGCGGCGGATCTGCTGCGCCTTCACGTAGTAGGCGTCGTAGTAGCCGGCCGACAGGGCGTAGGTGCCGACCATGATGCGGCGCTGCACTTCGACACCGAAGCCTTCGCCACGCGAACGCTTGTACAGGTCGGTCAGGTCTTTCGGGTTCTCGCAGCGGTAGCCGAAGCGCACGCCATCGAAACGCGACAGGTTGGACGAGGCTTCAGCGGGGGCGATCACGTAGTAGGCCGGGATGGCGTGCTGCATGTTCGGCAGGCTGATTTCCTTGACCACCGCGCCGAGCTTTTCCAGCTCCTTGACGCTGGCCTGGACCAGGTCGGCGATGCGTGGGTCGAGGCCGGCACCGAAGTACTCCTTCGGCAGGCCGATGCGCAGGCCTTGCAGCGAAGCATTGAGGTTGGCGCTGTAGTCCGGCACCGGTTCTTCGATGCTGGTGGAGTCCTTGGCGTCGAAACCAGCCATGCCTTGCAGCAGCAGGGCGCAGTCCTCGGCGGTACGGGCCAGTGGGCCACCCTGGTCGAGGCTGGAGGCGTAGGCGATCATGCCCCAGCGCGACACGCGGCCGTAGGTTGGCTTGAGGCCGGTGAGGTTGGTCAGTGCCGCCGGTTGGCGGATGGAGCCGCCGGTGTCGGTGCCGGTGGTGGCTGGCAGCAGGCGTGCAGCCACTGCCGCGGCCGAACCGCCCGACGAGCCGCCCGGGACGTGCTCAAGGTTCCATGGGTTCTTCACCGCGCCGTAATGGCTGGATTCGTTGGCCGAACCCATGGCGAATTCGTCCATGTTGGTCTTGCCCAGGGTGACCATGCCGGCTTCAGCCAGCTTGGCAACCACGGTGGCGTCATACGGCGCCTTGAAGTTGTCGAGCATCTTCGAGCCGCAGCTGGTGCGTATGCCGTTGGTGCAGAACAGGTCCTTGTGGGCGATGGGGGCACCCAGCAGCGCGCCGGTTTCGCCAGCGGCGCGACGGGCGTCGGCGGCACGCGCCTGGCCCAGGGCCAGGTCGTCGGTGACGCTGATGAAGCTGTTGATCTGCGGGTCGAGCTGCTTGATGCGCGCCAGTAGGGCGCCGGTCAGCTCTTCGGAGGAAAACGACTTGTCGGCGAGTCCGCGGGCGATCTCGGCCAGGGTCAATTGATGCATGGCAGGCACTATCCCTTACTCGATGACTTTGGGAACCAGGTACAGACCGCTTTCGGTCGACGGCGCGATGGCCTGGTAGGCGTCGCGCTGGTTGCTCTCGGTGACCTGGTCGGGACGCAGGCGCTGGCTGGCCTCCAGGGGGTGGGCCAGTGGCTCGATGCCAGTAGTGTCGACCGCTTGCATCTGGTCGACCAGCCCGAGAATGCTGTTCAGTGCGTCAGTAATGCGTGGCAGTTCGCCATCATTCAGGCCCAGACGGGCCAGATGGGCGATCTTTTCCACGTCGCAGCGTTCAAGCGCCATGGGGATCTCCAGGGGAAACAAAGACCGGAATTCGGGTCCGCAGTGAGGAACATGTCAGCTTTCTGGCGGTCTAACGGCCGCGAAATTCTGCTGGCGTGCTCGGAAAAACAGCCAATTTAACATATTGGCTCCTTGCCCAAAATCCCTGCCATTGTTAGAGTTTGCCGCACTTTTTTACCCACGCTTTCCCCAGGGTCACTTTCCCATGTTCAAGAAACTGCGTGGCATGTTTTCCAGCGATCTGTCCATCGACCTGGGTACTGCCAACACCCTTATTTACGTGCGTGAGCGCGGTATCGTCCTGAATGAGCCCTCGGTTGTTGCCATCCGTACCCATGGCAACCAGAAAAGCGTCGTCGCCGTCGGTACCGAAGCCAAGCGCATGCTGGGCCGTACGCCTGGCAACATTGCTGCCATTCGTCCGATGAAGGACGGCGTCATCGCCGACTTCAGCGTCTGCGAAAAAATGTTGCAATATTTTATCAACAAGGTTCACGAGAACAGCTTCCTGCAGCCGAGCCCGCGCGTGCTGATCTGCGTGCCGTGCAAGTCGACCCAGGTAGAGCGCCGCGCCATTCGCGAATCGGCGCTGGGTGCCGGTGCCCGTGAAGTGTTCCTGATCGAAGAGCCGATGGCCGCCGCCATCGGTGCCGGCCTGCCGGTCGAAGAAGCCCGCGGTTCGATGGTCGTCGATATCGGTGGTGGTACCACTGAAATCGCACTGATCTCCCTGAACGGCGTGGTCTATGCCGAATCCGTCCGCGTTGGCGGCGACCGCTTCGACGAAGCCATCGTCACCTACGTGCGCCGCAACTACGGCAGCCTGATCGGCGAGTCCACCGCCGAGCGCATCAAGCAGGAAATCGGTACCGCCTACCCGGGCGGCGAAGTACGCGAAGTCGACGTGCGCGGCCGCAACCTGGCCGAGGGCGTACCGCGTGCCTTCACCCTGAACTCCAACGAAGTGCTCGAAGCGCTGCAGGAGTCCCTGGCGACCATCGTCCAGGCGGTCAAGAGTGCCCTGGAGCAATCGCCGCCCGAGCTGGCTTCGGACATCGCCGAGCGTGGCCTGGTGCTGACCGGTGGTGGCGCACTGCTGCGTGACCTGGACAAGCTGCTGGCCCAGGAAACCGGCCTGCCGGTGATCGTCGCCGAAGACCCGCTGACCTGTGTCGCCCGTGGCGGTGGTCGCGCCCTGGAGATGATGGACAAGCACGCGATGGACCTGCTCTCCAGCGAGTGATTCCGCTCGCTGTTCACGAGCCCCGGTTTACAGGTAGTACGCACAGTGCTACCTGTATGTGCTGGGCTGGCGCCCGTTCGTGGCGCCGTATCCGTCAACCCGCAACCAGGCTGGTGCGTTGTCCCATGTCCAATGACCTCCTGAGTCGTCCACGAGGAACGGCCCATTAAACCGCTTTTCTCCAAGGGCCCTTCGCTGGGCGTTCGCCTGCTCGTCCTGGTGGTGATGTCGGTCGCGTTGATGGTTGTCGACGCGCGCTTCGACGTGCTCAAACCAGTGCGCAGCCAGATGGGCCTGGTACTCATGGAGTCGTACTGGATCACCGACCTGCCGCAGCGTGCGTGGCAAGGTGTGGCCGGCCAGTTCGGCAGCCGTACGGAACTGATCGCCGAGAACGAAAAGCTCAAGACCGAAGCCCTGCTGCTGCAGGGGCGCCTGCAGAAGCTGGCGGCCCTGACCGAGCAGAACGTGCGCCTGCGCGAACTGCTCAACTCCTCGGCGCTGGTCAACGAAAAGGTCGAAGTGGCCGAGCTTATCGGTGTCGACCCCAACCCGTTCACTCACCGCATCCTGATCAACAAGGGCGAGCGTGATGGCGTGTTCCTTGGCCAGCCGGTGCTCGATGCCCGTGGCCTCATGGGCCAGGTGGTCGAGCTGATGCCGTACACCTCGCGGGTACTGTTGCTGACCGATACCACCCACAGCATCCCGGTGCAGGTCAACCGCAACGGCCTGCGCGCCATCGCCAGCGGCACCGGCAACCCGGAGCGCCTGGAGCTGCGCCATGTGGCCGATACCGCCGACATCAAGGAAGGCGACCTGCTGGTCAGTTCCGGCATGGGGCAACGGTTCCCGGCCGGCTACCCGGTGGCCACGGTCAACGAAGTGATCCACGATTCCGGCCAGCCGTTCGCCATCGTTCGTGCCATCCCCACCGCCGCGCTCAACCGTAGCCGCTACATGCTGCTGGTGTTCAGCGACCGACGCAGCCCGGAACAGCGCGCCACCGATGCCGCCATTGCCCAGGAAGAGGCTGACCGCAAGGGCACCTCGGCCGCAGGCCAGCCGGCCACGACGGGTGAGCAGGGCGCACCAGCTGGCAGCGCCCCTGCCGCGCCGGCCACATCAGCGGCCCCGACAACCCCGGCTGCTCAGCCTGCAGCTCCGGCGGCGGCACCTGCCACGCCGGCTACCGCGCCTGCCGCACCCGCTCACACCCGGAGGCAATGATGGCTGCATCACGCCGCAACAACGGCTGGGTCATCTGGCTGACTTTCGCCATCGGCCTGCTGCTCAGCGTCTCGCCCATGCCGCAGTTCATGGAAGTGTTCCGGCCCATGTGGCTGGCCTTGCTGGTGTCGTTCTGGACCCTCGCCGTCCCGAACAAGGTCGGCATGACCACCGCGTTCGTGCTGGGCCTGGCCGAGGATGTGCTGTACGGCACCCTGCTGGGGCAGAACGCGCTGATCCTCACCCTCATCACCTTCCTGGTGCTGTCGTTGCAGCAGCGCCTGCGCATGTTCCCCATGTGGCAGCAGAGCCTGGTGATCCTGGTGATCTTCGGCATTGCCCAGCTGATCCAGCTGTGGCTCAGCGCGCTGACCGGCAACCGTCTGCCCACCCTAGCGCTGGTCTGGTCGGCGGTGATCAGTGCCTTGCTCTGGCCGTGGATCAGCTTCGCCCTGCGCGACCTGCGCCGACGCTTGCATATCAACTGACGGCGCTGCCGCGACTGACAGGGAGATGTCTGCATGAACCCGCTATACCTGGCCTCCGGCTCGCCCCGTCGTCGTGAACTGCTGACCCAGATCGGTGTGCCGTTCAGCGTCGTCAGTGCCCCCATCGATGAAACCCCACTGCCCGATGAAAGCGCACCGGCCTACGTCGAGCGCCTGGCCCGGGCCAAGGCTGCCGCTGGCCTGGCCTGCCTCGAAGGCCCGGCTGTGGTGCTTGGTGCAGACACTGCCGTGGTGCTCGATGGTCGTATTCTCGGCAAACCGGAAAACCGCGAAGATGCCCTGGCCATGCTGGCCGGCCTGTCGGGCCGCGAGCACCAGGTTTTGACCGCGGTCGCCCTGAGCGATGGCCAGCGCGTGCACAGCCTGTGCGTCACCAGCAAGGTGCGCTTCCGTGCAATCAGCGCCGAGGAAGCGCAACGCTACTGGGCCAGCGGCGAGCCCGCGGACAAGGCCGGCGGCTATGCCATCCAGGGCTTGGGCGCGGTGTTCGTCACCGGCCTTTCCGGTAGCTACTCGGCGGTGGTCGGCTTGCCCCTCAGCGAAACGGCCGAACTGCTTGGCCAATTCGGCATTGCCTGCTGGCAATCGCTTGCGCATACGCCAGAGGTAACAAACCAGCGGTAGCCAGCACTGCATACGCCATCCATCATTACCCAAGACCTTTGACGAGAGCCTGCCATGAGTGAAGAGATCCTGATCAACATCACCCCGATGGAGTCGCGCGTGGCGGTGGTGGAAAACGGGGTGCTGCAGGAAGTACATGTCGAGCGCACCCAGCGCCGGGGCATCGTCGGCAATATCTACAAAGGCAAGGTGGTGCGCGTGCTGCCGGGCATGCAGGCGGCCTTTGTCGACATCGGCCTGGAGCGCGCGGCATTCATCCATGCCTCGGAGATATCCCAGCGCGAAGGCTCGGCGGTAGAGAACATCACCGCCCTGGTGCACGAGGGCCAGGCCCTGGTGGTGCAGGTGACCAAGGACCCGATCGGCACCAAGGGCGCGCGCCTGACCACCCAGCTGTCGATCCCGTCGCGCTACCTGGTGTACATGCCGCGCAGCAGCCATGTCGGCATTTCCCTGAAGATCGAAGACGAAGCCGAGCGCGAGCGCCTCAAGCAGGTAGTCAGCGACTGCATGGAAAGCGAGAACATCAAGGACGCCGGTGGCTTCATCCTGCGCACCGCCGCCGAAGGCGCACGCGCTGAAGAGATTCTGCAGGACATTCGCTACCTGCGCCGCCTGTGGGAACAGATCGGCACCCAGATCAAGACCTGCGGTGCGCCCACGGTCATCTACGAGGACCTGGGCCTGGCCCTGCGTACCTTGCGTGACCTGGTCAACCCGAAGATCGAGAAGATCCGCATCGACTCGCGGGAAACCTTCCAGAAGACCACGCAGTTCGTTGGCGAACTGATGCCGGAAATCGCCGACCGCCTCGAACATTACCCGGGCGAACGGCCGATTTTCGACCTGTACGGCGTCGAGGACGAGATCCAGCGTGCACTGGAGCGCAAGGTGCCGCTGAAGTCCGGTGGCTACCTGGTGGTCGACCCGGCTGAAGCGATGACCACCATCGATGTGAACACCGGCGCCTTCGTCGGCCATCGCAACCTTGAAGAGACCATCTTCAAGACCAACCTCGAGGCCGCCACCGCGATCGCCCGGCAACTGCGCCTGCGCAACATCGGCGGCATCATCATCATCGACTTCATCGACATGGAAGACGAGGAGCACCAGCGCCAGGTGCTGCGTACTCTGGAAAAGCAGCTGGAGCGCGATCACGCCAAGACCAACATCATCGGCATCACCGAGCTGGGCCTGGTTCAGATGACCCGCAAGCGCACACGCGAAAGCCTGGAACAGGTGCTGTGCGAGCCCTGCCTGGCCTGTCAGGGCCGTGGCAAGCTGAAAACCCCCGAGACCATCTGTTACGAAATCTTCCGCGAGATCCTGCGCGAGGCCCGTGCCTACCAGGCCGAAGGCTACCGCGTGCTGGCCAACCAGAAGGTGGTCGATCGGTTGCTGGATGAAGAATCCGGTAACGTCGCGGAGCTGGAAGCCTTTATCGGCCGAACCATTCGTTTCCAGGTGGAGTCGATGTATTCGCAGGAACAATACGATGTGGTGCTGCTCTGAGGCCTTCTGAAACGCGCCGCAGGTGGCCCGGGCTGGAAAATCCGGGGCTACGGGCCATCATGGATAAACGACCTGGAGGGCCATGGCCATGGGACGTCTGACCCGCGTTCTTGTCGCCTTGACCCGCTGGGCGCTGGGCGTTTGCGCCCTGCTGGCGGTACTGGTGGCGCTGTATGTCAGCCTCGGCCGCGAACTGGTGCCGTTGGTGGCCGAGTATCGAGCCGATGTGGAAAGCAAGGCCGAGCAGGCTTTGGGCCTGCCCGTGCACGTTGGTGCCCTGGAAGGTCGCTGGAGCGGCCTGGCACCGGTGCTGCGGGTGCGCGACCTGCAACTGGGCGATGGGGCGACAGCCCTGCGCTTGGACGACGTCAAGGTAGTCCCCGATGTCTGGGCCAGCCTCACTGCCCGAGAAGTACGCCTGGCACGCATTCAGTTGGGCGGCCTGCAGTTGATTCTGCGCGAGAACGAGCAGGGCGCCTGGAGCCTCGAAGGCCTGCCGAAGAAGGACGATGCGCCGCTCGACCCCGCCGAGTTGTTGCAGCGCCTGCGCCAGTTGGGCCGCATCGATGTGTTCGACAGCCAGGTCACCCTGCACCCCTGGCAGCGCGACCCGTTGACCCTCACTTATGTGAGCGTTGGCCTGCAGGCCGGAGCTTCGCGCCATGCCCTGGACCTGCGCGCGACCCTGCCCGATGGCCAACCCTTGTCGCTGAACCTGCGCAGTCGTGCCACGCCCAGCGCCTGGCGCGACGGCCAGGTCGAAGCCTATTTGAGCCTGCCACAGAGTGACTGGGCGCGTTGGTTGCCGCCACGCCTGCTGGGCCAGTGGCATGCCGACGCCCTGCGGGCGGGCGGCGAGTTCTGGGTGGACTGGAGCAAGGGGCAGTTGCAGCAGGCCGTTGTACGCCTCAATGCACCGGAGCTGCACGGTGCCTATGCCGGGCGCAAGGCGGCCAAGCTGAACAATCTGGCCCTGGGTGCCTGGTTCCAGCGCCAGGAGCAAGGCTTCGATGTGGTAGTCGACTCCCTGGCCATGGACGTCGGCAAGACCCGTTGGGAGTCGCACCTGCAATTGCAGCAGCGTCCAGGCGAGGACGCTGCCGCGGAAAGCTGGAACGTGCAGGCCGACCGCCTCGACCTCACGCCGTTGACACCGCTCGTCGATGCCCTGGCGCCACTGCCGGACAAGGTCATGGCCGTGGTCGATGGCCTGAATGTGACCGGCGCGTTGCGCAATGTGCGTCTGGTAGCCCGGCCCAAGGCTGAGGGTGACCAGCGCCTGCAGTTCGAAGCCAACCTGGAGAAGGTCGGTTTCGATGCCTATCACAATGCCCCGGCAGCCGGTAATGTCAGCGGCAGCATCAGCGGAGACCTTGGTCATGGCGAACTGCGCCTTGATACCGATGCGTTCATGCTGCACCTGTACCCGATCTTCGCCAAACCCTGGCATTACCAGAAGGCCAATGCGCGCCTGACCTGGGCCCTGGACAAGGAGGGTTTCACCCTGGTCGCGCCTTACCTCAAGGTACTGGGCGAGGAGGGCAAGATCGCCGGTGACTTCCTCATTCGCCTGTTGTTCGAAGAAGGCCGTGAAGACTACATGGACCTGCGCGTCGGCCTGACCGAAGGCGATGGCCGCTACACCGCCAAGTACCTGCCCGAGGTGCTCAGCCCGGCACTCGACGAATGGCTGCGCAGTGCGATCGTCAAAGGCACGGTGGACGAAGGCTACTTCCAGTACCAAGGCTCGCTGAACCATGGTGTCGCGCCGGAAGCCCGCAGCATCAGCCTGTTCTTCAAGGTGCGTGATGCAGCCCTGGACTTCCAGCCGGGCTGGCCGCAGGTGCAGCACGTGGATGGCGATGTGTTCATCGAGGACAGTGGTGTGCGCATCAAGGCCCAGCGTGGCGTACTGCTCGACACCAAGGTCAGTAATGTGAGCGTCGATATCCCGCATGTCGATGAGGGCCAGCAAAGCCACCTGTACCTCGATGGTGACTTCGACGGGAGCCTGGGCGATGGCCTGAAGATCCTCAAGGAGGCGCCAATCGGCACTGGCGAGATATTTGCCGGCTGGGAGGGCGAGGGGCCGCTCAAGGGCAAGGTCAAGCTCGACATCCCGTTGGCCCGCGGGCAGCGGCCGAAAGTGCAGGTAGACTTTGCCACCGACGATGCGCGGTTGAAGGTTGCGCCGCCGAGTCTGGAGTTGAGCCGCCTGAAGGGTGACTTCAGCTTTGATTTGGACAAGGGCTTGAGCGGCAAGGGCATCAGCCTGCAAGCGTTCGGCAAGCCTGTTACGGCACAAATCACCGCCGAAGGCCAGCCCGGGCAGATGCAGACACGCGTCAACGCCAGCGGCCAGGTGTCACTCAAGGCTCTGACCGACTGGCTGCAGTTCAAGCAGGCCTTGCCGGCGTCCGGCGACCTGCCTTACCAGTTGCAGCTCAGCCTGGGTAGCCGGGACAACCGTCTGAGTGTCGATTCCAGCCTCAAGGGCTTGGCCATAGACCTGCCGGCACCGTTCGGCAAGGCAGTGGCTGATACCCGTGACACACGCTTCAGCATGACCCTCCAGGGGCCGGAGCGGCGCTTCGATGTCGCCTACACCGACCTTGCCCGCTTTGCCTATGCCGCACCGGCAGAGAAGCTGGGGCAGGGGCGTGGCGAGTTGCTGCTGGGCGCCGGTGATGCCCAGGTACCTGCCGGCCAGGGCCTGCGAGTGCGCGGGCACCTGGAGACGCTGGACCTGGGGCCCTGGCAGGAACAGGCGGCGCGCCTGGCTGGCGATGACCCGGGCGGTAGCGCGAGGCAGAACCTGCAAGGCGTAGACCTGAGCATCGGCCAGCTGAAAGCCTTTGGCCTCGACCTGAACCAGGCCGTGGTGCGCCTGGCCCGTGGTGGCCCCGCCTGGGATCTGCGCTTCGATAGCAAGGAAGTCATCGGCAACGCCCGGGTGCCGGATGCCAAGGGCGCGCCAATGGTGGTGCGCATGCAGACCTTGCGCCTGCCCGCCGCCAGCGCGGCTGAAAAGCAGGCAGAGGCACAGGCCGAGGAGGGCCCGGACCCGCTGGCTTCGTTCGACCCGCGCAAGGTTCCGGCACTGGACCTGAGCATCGACAAGCTCTATCGCGGTGACGACCTGTACGGCAGTGCGTCGCTCAAGCTGCGGCCGACCGCGCGTGGCGTGACCGCCAGCGATATAGACCTCGACTTCAAAGGCCTGCGTATCGATGGTGGCGGTGGCTGGGAAGGCGAACCGGGAAAAACCGGCAGTTGGTACAAAGGGCGCCTGGACGGCAACAACCTGGCGGATGTGCTCAAGGCCTGGGGCTTTGCGCCGACCGTGACCAGCCGCGACTTCCGCCTGGATGTGGATGGCCGCTGGCCGGGTTCGCCGGCCTCGGTGAGCCTCAAGCGCTTCTCCGGCAGCATGGACGCAGCCCTGCGCACCGGCCAGTTCGTGGAGGTCGAGGGCAGTGCCCAGGCGCTGCGGGTGTTCGGCCTGCTGAACTTCAACTCCATCGGCCGGCGCTTGCGCCTGGACTTCTCCGACCTGTTCGACAAGGGCCTGGCCTACGACCGTGTCAAAGGCTTGCTGGTAGCCAGTGACGGTGTCTATGTGACCCGCGAGCCAATCGCCGTGACTGGCCCGTCGAGCAACTTCGAGCTGGACGGCACCTTGGACCTGGTGCGCGACCGGGTCGATGCCAACCTGCAGGTAAGTCTGCCAGTGACCAATAACCTGCCGCTGGCAGCCCTGATTGTCGGCGCGCCAGCCGTGGGCGGGGCGCTATTCCTGGTGGACCGGCTGATCGGTGACCGGGTGTCACGCTTCGCCAGCGTGCACTACCGTGTCGAAGGTCCGGTGAAAGAGCCTAGAATCACATTTGTGAAACCTTTCGAGAAATCCCGTTAGGAGTGCCCATGAAGGCAGCGGTAATCCAGATGGTCAGCCAGGACGATGTGCTGGCCAACCTGCAGCGCGCCGGTGCCCTGTTGGAGCAGGCCGCCTCTGGCGGCGCACGGCTGGCGGTGCTGCCGGAAAACTTCGCTGCCATGGGCCGCAAGGACGCCGCTGCCATCGGCCGCGCCGAAGCGTTGGGCGAAGGGCCGATCCTGCCATGGTTGAAACGCACCGCCCGCGACCTCAAGTTATGGATTGTCGCCGGTACCTTGCCATTGCCACCGGTCGGCCAACCTGAAGCCAAGGCCCATGCCTGCTCGCTGCTGATCGACGAACACGGTGAGGTAGCGGCACGCTATGACAAGCTGCACCTGTTCGATGTGGACGTTGCCGACAATCGTGGCCGTTACCGCGAGTCCGACGACTATGCCCACGGCGCCCAAGTGGTAGTGGCCGATACGCCAGTAGGGCGGCTGGGGCTGAGCGTGTGCTACGACCTGCGCTTCCCCGAACTGTACAGCGCACTGCGCGCCGCCGGCGCGGAACTTATCACTGCGCCAGCCGCCTTCACTGCGGTAACGGGCGCGGCACATTGGGAAGTGCTTGTGCGCGCCCGTGCCATCGAGACCCAGTGCTACCTGCTGGCTGCGGCACAGGGCGGCACCCACCCGGGGCCACGGGAAACCCATGGCCATGCGGCGATCGTCGACCCCTGGGGGCGCATCGTCGCTGAACAGGCGCAAGGTGAAGCAGTATTGCTCGCCGAACGCGACATTGACGAACAAGCGTCCATCCGGGCGCGCATGCCGGTGGTATCGCACCGGCGCTTTTTCTCGCAGGGCGCGTTGCGGCCTGCGCACACCTCGGAGTGACTATGAGCCAGATGTTATCCACCGTCAGCGAGCAGCTCCTGGCCCCAGGCGGCTTGACCCTGGACAGCCTGCAGAGCGTGCTGGGTGAGTTGGCCGGCCCCGGCATCGACGCCGCCGACCTGTATTTCCAGGGCCAGATCTCGGAAACCTGGGCGCTGGAAGACGGCATCGTCAAAGAGGGCAGTTTCAACCTCGACCAAGGCGTGGGCGTGCGTGCCCAGTCCGGTGAAAAGACCGGCTTTGCCTACAGCAACGCGATCAACCTCGAAGCGCTGACCTCTGCCGCCCGTGCCGCCCGTTCGATCTCGCGTGCCGGGCAGAACGGCAAGGTGCAGGCCTTCCGCAGCCAGGACGTGACCGCGCTTTACCCGGCGGACAACCCGCTGGATGTGCTCAGCCGTGCCGAGAAGGTCGAGCTGCTCAAGCGTGTCGACGCCGCCACCCGTGCCCTGGACCCGCGTATCCAGCAGGTCAGTGTGAGCATGGCCGGGGTCTGGGAGCGCATCCTGATCGCTGCGGCCGATGGCAGCCTGGCCGCCGACGTGCGCCCGCTGGTGCGCTTCAACGTCAGCGTCATCGTCGAGCAGAATGGCCGCCGCGAGCGTGGCGGGCAGGGTGGTGGCGGGCGTACCGACTACCGCTTCTTCACCGAAGAGCGGGTCATGGGCTATGCCCGCGAAGCGCTGCGCCAGGCCCTGGTGAACCTGGAGGCGATCCCGGCACCGGCTGGTACTCTACCGGTGGTGCTGGGTTCGGGCTGGTCGGGCGTGCTGCTGCACGAGGCTGTCGGCCATGGCCTGGAGGGTGACTTCAACCGCAAGGGCAGTTCGGCGTTCAGCGGCCGCATTGGCGAGAAAGTGGCGTCGAGCCTGTGCACCATTGTCGACGACGGCACCCTCGAAGGCCGCCGTGGCTCGCTGAGCGTGGATGACGAAGGCACCCCGACCGAGTGCACCACATTGATCGAGAACGGTGTGCTCAAGGGCTACATGCAGGACAAGCTGAACGCGCGCCTGATGGGCATGGCGGTGACCGGCAACGGCCGCCGCGAATCCTACGCGCACCTGCCGATGCCGCGCATGACCAACACCTACATGCGTGCGGGCGAAAGCGACCCGCAGGAAATCATCGCTTCGGTGAAGAAGGGTATCTACTGCGCCAACCTCGGCGGTGGCCAGGTGGACATTACCAGCGGCAAGTTCGTGTTCTCGACCAGTGAGGCCTACCTGATCGAAGACGGCAAGATTACCGCGCCGGTGAAGGGGGCGACCCTGATCGGCAACGGCCCGGAGGCGATGAGCCGGGTGTCGATGGTCGGTAACGACCTGGCGCTGGACAGCGGGGTAGGGACTTGCGGCAAGGACGGGCAGTCGGTGCCGGTGGGGGTCGGGCAGCCAACCTTGAAGCTGGATGCGATCACCGTGGGCGGTACAGGGGCGTGATGGCTTCGGGTGTGGGAGCGGGCTTGCCCGCTCCCACAGGGGCCCAGCCTGTCAGCGCAACCCGCGCTGCAGCTCGTCGAGATCGCGGATGTACTTGAACACCTTGCGCGCGGCGGCAGGCGGTTTGTTCCGCGCCTTCTCGTGCTGGGCATGGCGTACCAGCGAGCGCAGTTGCTGGCGGTCGGTGTCGGGGTATTCGCTGACGAAGCGCTCGAGGTCTTCGTCGTTACCGTCGATCAGCCGGTCGCGCCAGCGCTCCAGGCCGTGGAAGCGCTCGTTGTACTGGCGGGTCGAGCTGTCCATCTGTTCGAGCAGGGCGTGGATGGCATCCAGATCCTGCACGCGCATCAGCTTGCCGACAAACGACATGTGGCGTTTGCGGGCACCGTGAGCGGTGTGCTTGCTGGCTTCGGCCAGGGCCTTGCGCAGCTCGTCGGTCAACGGCAGGCGAGCCAGAGTATCGGCCTTGAGCGTGGTAAGGCGCTCGCCGAGTTCGACCAGCGCATGCAGCTCGCGCTTGATCTGAGTTTTGCTTTTTTCGCCGTCGAAGGCGTCGTCGTTTGAATCAACCATGGTGGCAGTCCGCTAGAAATCGCCGCCATGATAACCAGTCGGGGGCCGCTTGTCCGGCCCGGTCGTAGAATGACCCTCGCCGAACGCAGAATTTGAGTGGAGAGAACCATGAGTGCAGTCCAGAGCGTAGGTCCGAAGGACCTGCCAGCATTGCAGGAGCAGGTCGAGGCGATCATCGCCGAGGCGCGCCGCCAGGGGGCCAGTGCCTGCGAGGTGGCGGTGTCGCTGGAGCAGGGCCTGTCCACCACGGTACGTCAGCGAGAGGTCGAGACGGTCGAATTCAATCGCGACCAGGGCTTTGGCATCACCCTCTATGTGGGCCAGCGCAAAGGCTCGGCAAGCACCTCGGCCAGTGGCCCGGAAGCGATCCGCGAAACCGTCGCCGCGGCCTTGGCGATTGCCAGGCATACCTCCGAGGACGAATGTTCCGGCCTGGCCGACGCAGCGTTGATGGCACGCGAGATCCCGGACCTGGACCTGTATCACGACTGGAACCTCGAGCCAGAGAAGGCCATCGAGATGGCCCTGGCCTGCGAGGCGGCGGCGTTCGACGCCGACCCGCGCATCCTCAATGCCGACGGCACCACCCTCAATACCCACCAGGGTTGCCGCGTGTATGGCAACAGCCATGGTTTCATCGGTGGCTACGCCTCGACCCGGCACAGCCTGAGTTGCGTGATGATCGCCGAAGGCGACGGCCAGATGCAGCGTGACTACTGGTACGACGTGAACCGCCAGGGCAACCTGCTGGCCGACCCGCGTAGCATCGGCGTGCGCGCTGCCCAGCGTGCCGCCAGCCGCCTGGGTGCGCGTCCGGTGCCGACCTGCGAGGTGCCGGTGCTGTTCTCGGCCGAGCTGGCCGGTGGCTTGTTCGGCAGCTTCCTGTCGGCCATCTCCGGCGGCAACCTGTACCGCAAGTCGTCGTTCCTGGAGGGGACCATCGGCCAGCGCCTGTTCCCCACCTGGCTGACCCTCGACGAGCGTCCGCACATTCCGCGGGCACTGGGCAGTGCCGCATTCGACGGCGATGGCCTGGCTACCTATGCCAAGCCGTTCGTCGACAAGGGTGAGCTGGTGTCGTACCTGCTGGGTACCTATTCCGGGCGCAAGCTGGGTTTGCCAAGCACTGCCAACGCTGGTGGTGTGCACAATCTGTTCGTCAGCCATGGTGTCGAAGACCAGGCGGCGCTGATCCGGCGCATGGGCCGTGGGCTGCTGGTGACCGAGTTGATGGGGCATGGCCTGAACATGGTGACGGGGGATTATTCCCGTGGCGCGGCAGGCTTCTGGGTCGAGAATGGCGAGATTCAGCACGCAGTGCAGGAAGTGACCATTGCCGGGAACATGAAAGACATGTTCCAGCAGATTGTCGCGATTGGCAGCAATCTTGAGACCCGCAGCAACATTCATACCGGGTCGGTGCTGATCGAGCGGATGACTGTGGCGGGTAGCTGATTCATAGCCTGTACCGGCCTCTTCGCGGGTAAACCCGCTCCTACAGGAATCGCATAAGGCTCCAGTCTTATGCAGAATCTGTAGGAGCGGGTTTACCCGCGAAGAGGCCGGTGCAGGCACTACAGAATTTTCAATGAAACCGAAGACCCGGCCCCATGCCGGGTTTTTTGTTTCATCACCTCTCTTGAAGTGATTATATTTATCACTTAATAATGAATATCATTAACCAGTAACTCGGCGATGATGTTCATGAAACCCGTCCTCCGCGAACTGCCCTACCTGGAAAACTGGCGCTGGCTCAGCCGACGCATCCGCTGTGCGCTCGAGCCCGACGAACCGCGCCTGATCGAGCACTACTTGGCTGAAGGCCGCTACCTGGTGTGCTGTACCGAGACCTCTTCATGGACGGTGGCGCTGACTTCCTTCCGCCTGCTGCTGGATACCGCCTGCGACCGCATGCTGCCCTGGCATTGGCGCTGCCTGTGCCTGGACCAGGCCTGGCGCCCTCTGCTGGACCTGCGCAACCTCGACCGCGAGGCACAGAACCAGCGCTGGCAGCCCTACGCCATGCAGTTGGCCAATTGCCGCCTGCTGCCGTCGATTTCTCCCGATGAACTGATGCAAGGATTTGATGATGAGTGATACCCGTATCGAGCGTGACAGCATGGGCGAACTGCAGGTGCCGGCCCAGGCCCTGTACGGCGCCCAGACCCAACGCGCGGTCGACAATTTCCCGATCAGCGGCCAGCGCATGCCGGCCCAGTTCATTCGTGCACTACTGCTGGCCAAGGCTGCCGCGGCCAAGGCCAACGTTGAACTGGAACAGTTGTCGAGCACGCAAGGCCAGGCCATCGTAACGGCAGTCGAGCAACTCCTGGCGGGTGACTTCATCCAGCATTTCCCGGTGGATGTGTTCCAGACAGGCTCCGGAACCAGCTCGAACATGAACGCCAACGAGGTGATCGCCACACTGGCCAGTCGCGTGCTGGGTGAGGTCGTCAACGCCAACGACCACGTCAACTGCGGCCAGAGCAGCAACGACATCATCCCCACCACGATTCACGTCAGCGCCGCCCTGGCCTTGCACGAGCAGCTACTGCCCGCCCTGGCGCATCTGGTACAGGTGATCGAGGCCAAGTCGGCACAGGTGCATCAGTACGTGAAGACCGGCCGCACCCACCTGATGGACGCCATGCCGGTACGCATGAGCCAGGTGCTGGATGGCTGGGCGGCGCAGATCAATGGCGCCAAGACACACATCGAAGCTACCCTGCCGAGACTGCAGGCCCTGGCCCAGGGCGGCACGGCCGTGGGTACCGGCATCAACGCCCACCCGCAATTCGCTGCTGGTTTCGCCCGCCAGCTCAGCGGCCTGACCCAGGTCGAGTTCACCCCCGGGCAGAACCTGTTCGCCCTGATCGGCTCGCAGGACACCGCAGTGGCCCTGTCCGGCCAGCTCAAGACTACCGCCGTGGCGCTCATGAAGATTGCCAACGACCTGCGCTGGATGAACTCTGGCCCGCTGGCAGGGCTGGGCGAAATCGAGCTGCAAGGCCTGCAGCCGGGCTCTTCGATCATGCCGGGCAAGGTCAACCCGGTGATTCCAGAGGCCACCGCCATGGTCGCCGCCCAAGTGATCGGCAATGACGCCACCATCGCCATCGCTGGCCAGTCCGGCAACTTCGAGCTGAACGTGATGCTGCCGGTGATCGCCCGCAACCTGCTGGAGAGCATCGAGCTGATGGCGAACGTTAGCCGCCTGCTGGCCGACAAGGCCATCGCCAGCTTCAAGGTCAACGAAAGCAAGCTCAAGGAAGCCCTGGCACGCAACCCGATTCTGGTCACGGCGCTGAACCCGATCATCGGCTACCTCAAGGCCGCCGAAATCGCCAAGACCGCTTACAAGCAAGGCCGTCCGATCATCGACGTGGCGCTGGAGCACACCGACCTGTCGCGTGACCAGCTGGAAACGCTACTGGACCCGGAAAAACTCACCGCCGGTGGTATCTGACACTGAGTCACGGCCCAAGCGCCAGCGGTGGCCGCGTTGGTCATCGCCCAACCCATGCTTACGGAATTCACTGATATGCCCCATACCTTGCCTGCACTGCCTTACGCTTACGCTGCGCTGGAACCGCACATCGACGCGCAGACCATGGAAATCCACCACACCAAGCACCACCAGACCTACGTCACTGGCCTCAACGCCGCCATCGAAGGCACCGAGTGGGCTGAGTGGCCGGTGGAAAAACTGCTCGGCGCGGTCGGGCAACTGCCGGAAAACCTGCGTGGTGCAGTGACCAACCATGGCGGCGGGCACGCCAACCACAGCCTGTTCTGGACCGTGATGTCGCCGCAGGGTGGGGGAGAGCCGCACGGCGCTCTGGCGCAGGCCATAGATGCCCAACTGGGCGGCTTCGATGCCTTCAAGGAGGCTTTCACCAAGGCTGCGCTGACCCGCTTCGGCAGTGGCTGGGCCTGGCTCAGCGTGACCCCGCAGAAAAACCTGGTAGTGGAAAGCAGCGGCAACCAGGACAGCCCGCTGATGCACGGCAACACGCCAATCCTCGGCCTGGACGTGTGGGAGCATGCCTATTACCTGAAGTACCAGAACCGTCGTCCGGAATACATCGGTGCTTTCTACAACGTCATTGACTGGGCGGAAGTGGAGCGCCGCTACCTCGAAACCCTGAAGTGAGTCTCCCCGGTATGCGCTCCCAGATGATGTCCGTCAGCCGCGTGCGCCTGTTTCGCCTGTTTCGCCTGGCGCTCGGGACTTTGCTGTTGCTGGCAGGCACTGCGTTGCTATTGGCGCGCGGCTTCGCCTGGTTGGACCTGGCTTGGCCAGCTTGGGGCTGTGCATCGGTTTGCGCCGGATGATGGGGTGTTCACCGGCTTCGCTGTGGGAGCGGGCGTGCCGAGGCGTCGAACCGCCGCGAACACCGGCGAAGCCGGTGCCATACACCGCGTCGTCTGCCTTCGCGGGCACGCCCGCTCCCACACAGCGCAGCCCAAAGGATTGGGCAATCTCCCACAGGCGTTTTGTGCTAAAAAGCTGTTCCCACACGGACCGTGCGGGCCTGCGAACTTTATTCGCCTTCGTCGAAATAATTGTTGATCAGTTCGACCAGCGCTGCCATGGCATCGTCGTCCTGCTCGCCTTCGGTATGCAGGTGCACCTGGGTACCTTTGCCGGCCGCCAGCATCATCACCGCCATGATGCTCTTGCCATCCACCAGCTTGTCCGGCGCACGGCCAACCCTGACCTGGCAGGGGAAGCGGCCGGCAACGCCGACGAACTTGGCTGCCGCCCGGGCATGCAGACCCAGCTTGTTGATGATGGTGATTTCACGGGCGGGCATCGTGGGGCGGATCCTTGGGCTAGAGGTCGCGGTGGCGGACCTGGACGTTTTTCAGGGATTGCTGCAACAACTGGCCAAGGCGTTCGGTGATGTACACCGAGCGGTGGTGGCCGCCGGTGCAGCCAATGGCAATGGTGACGTAGGCACGGTTGCTGGCGGCGAAGCGGGGCAGCCACTTGAGCAGGTAGCTGGAAATGTCGTTGAACATCTCTTCGACATCCGGCTGTGCGGCCAGGTAGTCGATCACCGGCTGGTCGAGGCCGGAGTGCTCACGCAGCTCGGGCTTCCAGTAGGGGTTGGGCAGGCAGCGCACATCGAACACCAGGTCGGCATCGACCGGCATTCCGCGCTTGAAACCGAACGACTCGACCAGGAACGCGGTGCCAGGCTCTGGCTGGTTGAGCAGGCGCAGCTTGATCGAATCACGCAGCTGGTACAGGTTCAGGCTGGTGGTGTCGATCTTCAGGTCGGCCAGGTCTGCAATCGGCCCCAACAATTCGCTTTCCACCCGGATCGCTTCCGCGAGCGAGCGGTTGGCGTTGGTCAGCGGGTGGCGTCGGCGGGTTTCCGAGAAGCGCTTGAGCAGTACGTCTTCGTCGGCATCCAGGTACAGCACGTCGCACTGGATATGCCGGGCGCGGGCTTCTTCGAGCAACTCGGGAAAACGCGTCAGGTGGCTTGGCAAGTTGCGCGCGTCGATCGACACGGCGACCTTGGGTTGCTGCAACTCGGTGTTGATCAGCGCATTTTCCGCCAGTTGCGGCAGCAGCCCGGCGGGCAGGTTGTCAATGCAGTAGAAACCGTTGTCTTCCAGGACATCGAGGGCGGTGCTCTTGCCGGAGCCGGACCGGCCGCTGACGATGATCAGGCGCATGTTCAGTGCTCGTTCTGTACGTCCAGGACAACCTGGAACAGGGCCTCGCTGCTGGTGGCCGCACGCAGGCGATCACGGACCTCCTTGCGATCGAGCATGCTGGCAATCTGGCGCAGCAATTCCAGATGGGCATCGGTGGCGGCTTCTGGCACCAACAGGACGAACAGCAGGTCCACCGGCGCGCCATCGATGGCGTCGTAGTCGATAGGCGCTTCCAGGTGCAGCAGGGCGCTGACCGGAGCGGAACATCCTTCAAGCCGGCAGTGCGGGATGGCGATGCCGTTGCCGAAACCGGTCGAACCGAGTTTTTCCCGGGCGACCAGTTTTTCGAAGACGTCCTGCATCTCCAGTTCGGGCACTTGTTCGGCGATGACGGTGGCGACCTTTTCCAGGGCGCGCTTCTTGCTGCCGCCCGGCACGTTCACGAGGGAACGGCCGGGGGTCAGGATGGTTTCAAGTCGGATCATGGATGAGGGGGATCAGCGGGCAGCTGCACCTTGCAGCAGGCTTTGCTGTTTTTCCTTGTGTTTTTTCAGTTGGCGGTCGAGCTTGTCTGCCAAGGCGTCGATCGCTGCATACATGTCTTCGTGTTCGGCGTTGGCAACCACTTCGCCGCCGGGAATCTGCAAGGTCGCCTCGACCTTCTGCTGCAGCTTCTCGACTTTCATGATGACCTGCACGTTGGTGATCTTGTCGAAGTGACTTTCCACGCGAGCGAGCTTTTCAAGCACATAATCGCGCAGTGGCTGGGTGACTTCTACATGCTGTCCACTGATATTGACTTGCATACAGCTTCTCCTTTGTTGCCCGTGCATAAAGAGGCAGGTCTTGCACCTGCCCCACAAACGCTGTGGCACATCTCAGGGGCTACATCAGTCGCTTGCGCTCGCTCGACGGTGCGATGCCGAGAGACTCGCGGTACTTGGCGACGGTGCGACGGGCTACCTGGATGCCTTGTGCCTCCAGTAAACCAGCGATCTTGCTGTCACTCAATGGCTTTTTCTGATTTTCCGCCGCAACCAGTTTCTTGATGATCGCGCGGATAGCCGTAGACGAGCATTCTCCGCCTTCGGAGGTGCTGACGTGGCTGGAGAAAAAGTATTTCAGTTCGTAGATGCCACGCGGGGTGTGCATGTATTTCTGCGTGGTTACCCGCGAAATGGTCGACTCGTGCATGCCCACCGCTTCGGCAATGTCATGCAGTACCAAGGGCTTCATCGCTTCGTCGCCGTGGTCGAGGAAGCCGCGCTGGTGCTCGACGATCTGCGTGGCCACCTTCATCAGGGTTTCGTTGCGGCTTTGCAGGCTCTTGATGAACCAGCGCGCTTCCTGCAACTGGTTGCGCATGAAGGTGTTGTCGGCGCTGGTGTCGGCCCGGCGCACAAAACCGGCGTACTGCGGGTTGACGCGCAGGCGCGGAATGGCCTCCTGGTTCAGCTCCACCAGCCAGCGGTCGCTGTCCTTGCGCACGATGACGTCGGGCACCACGTACTCAGGCTCGCTGGACTCGATCTGCGAGCCGGGGCGCGGGTTGAGGCTTTGTACCAGCTCGATGACCTGGCGCAGCTCGTCTTCCTTGATTTTCATGCGACGCATCAGCTGGCTGTAATCACGGCTGCCGAGCAGGTCGATGAAGTCGGTGACCAGGCGCTTGGCTTCCGTCATCCACGGGGTGCTGGCGGGCAGCTGGCGCAATTGCAGCAACAGGCATTCGCCAAGGGTGCGGGCGGCAACGCCTGCTGGCTCGAACTGCTGGATGCGGTGCAGAACCGCTTCGACCTCGTCCAGCTCGATATCCAGCTCCGGATCGAAACCGGCGCAGATCTCCTCGAGGGTGTCTTCCAGGTAGCCCTGGCCGTTGATGCTGTCGATCAGGGTGACGGCGATCAGGCGGTCGGTGTCGGACATCGGAGCCAGGTTCAGTTGCCACAGCAGGTGGCTTTGCAGGCTCTCGCCGGCCGATGTGCGGGTGGTGAAGTCCCACTCGTCGTCGTCGTTGCTTGGCAGGCTGCTGGCACTGGTCTGGTAGATGTCTTCCCAGGCGGTGTCGACCGGCAGCTCGTTGGGGATGCGCTCGCTCCATTCACCGTCTTCCAGAGTGTCGGCACTGGTGGTGCTTTCCTGGAAGCTGTTGTCCTGGACTTCGGCGACCGGCTTGTTTTCGGCGTTGTCCGCCATCGGATCGCTGTTGTCGAAGTCGTCGCCGTCTTCCTGACGTTCGAGCATCGGATTCGACTCCAGCGCTTCCTGGATTTCCTGTTGGAGGTCCAGGGTGGAGAGCTGGAGCAGGCGGATGGCCTGTTGCAACTGCGGTGTCATCGTCAGTTGCTGGCCCATTTTAAGGACGAGCGATGGTTTCATGGCTGGGGCTTAATACCTTGTTCGCCGGCGCGCATGCGCCATCCACTACACGAGGGCGCCGGGGCGCCAGATCAAGCAAGTTTTATGCCTTAAATTGTAGCGTTTGCCTAGAGTACCGTAACACTTTACCCCGGGTTTCAGGGCGATTTGCCAGTACTCCAGGCGCGTGCCAGGCTCAGAGTCGGAACTCGTGGCCCAGGTAAACTTCTTTGACCAGGTCGTTGGCCAGGATGGTTTCAGCGTCGCCTTCGGCGATCAGTCGGCCATCATTGACGATATAGGCGGTTTCGCAGATATCCAGGGTCTCACGCACATTGTGGTCGGTGATCAGTACACCGATGCCCTTGGCCTTGAGGTGGTGGATGATCTGCTTGATGTCACCGACCGAAATCGGGTCGACACCGGCAAACGGTTCGTCCAGCAGGATGAACTTGGGGGCGGTCGCCAGCGCGCGGGCAATTTCCACGCGGCGGCGCTCACCACCGGACAGGCTCATGCCGAGGTTGTCGCGAATGTGGCTGATGTGGAACTCCTGCAGCAGGCTTTCCAGCTCTTTGCGCCGGCCGTCGCGGTCGAGGTCCTTGCGGGTCTCGAGGATGGCCATGATGTTGTCGGCCACCGACAGCTTGCGGAAGATCGAGGCTTCTTGCGGAAGATAGCCGATGCCGGCGCGGGCGCGACCGTGCATGGGCTGGTGGCTGACATCGAGGTTGTCGATCAGCACGCGCCCCTGATCGGCCTGGACCAGGCCGACAATCATGTAGAAGCAGGTGGTCTTGCCGGCGCCGTTGGGGCCGAGCAGGCCGACGATCTGGCCGCTGTCGATCGACAGGCTGACGTCGCGTACGACTTGCCGCCCCTTGTAGCTCTTGGCCAGGTGCTGGGCTTTGAGGGTTGCCATTTACTCGGCCTTCTTCTTGGGCTGGATCACCATGTCGATACGCTGACGCGGCGAGGTCACGTTGCCACCACGACCGGCGGTCGCCACCTGGGTCTGGGTGTTGTAGACGATCTTCTCGCCTTCGGTGGTGTTGCCTTCGCTCTCGACCTTGGCGCGGTCGGTGAGGATCACCATGTCCTTCTGCGACTGGTACTGGATGGTCACCGCCCAGCCTTTCATCTTGTCTGGCTTGGCTGCGCTCTGCTGTTGCTCGAAGTAGGCCAGGTTGCCCACCGAGGTCACCACGTCGATGTCGCCGGAGGCGGAACGGGTGATGGTCACGGTGTTGCCTTTGATCATCATCGAACCCTGGGTGATGATCACGTCGCCGGTGTAGGTGGCCACGCCCTGCTTGTCGTCCAGGTGGGCGTTGTCGGCCTGGATGCGGATAGGCTGGTCACGGTCATTCGGCAGGGCGAGGGCGCTCGCGCTTCCCAGTGCTGCGCTCAGGCTGAGCAAAAGGGGGAGGGTTTTAACGAGCCTCATACTGTCCTCTTACGTTAGAGAGCAAGTCCATCTTGCCTTCTTTCAAATACGCTTTCATACCTTTGCCCGTAGTTGTGCCACCGGCGCCGTCGATTCTAACGGCTTGCTCGGTCTGCGCATATTGCTTCTGCGGGAACACGGTCATGCGTGCGCTGGTAATGATCATTTCACGCTGCTTTTCGTCGGTGCGGGCGACCCGTACGTTGTCGATCAGTTCGACTTCGCTGCCGTCCGGGTTGACCTCGGCGCGGGTGCTCTGTACGTGCCACGGGTATTCGGTACCGCGGTACAGGTGCAGGTCCGGCGTGGTCAGCAGGGTGATTTCGCTGGCTTTCAGGTGTTCGACCTTGTCAGCGGTCATTTCGTACTGCAGCTTGCCGTCGGGCAGGAACTGCACGCTGTGGGCGTTGACCGCGTAGTAGTCGATGGCGCTTTCGTCGACCTGGGCCACAGGTTTGTCGAGGAAGCTTTCCGGGCTGACATTCCAGTAGCCGATCGCCACCAGCAGGGCGGCGATCACTGCGAGCAGCGTAATGTTGCGGGCTTTCTTGCTGAACATGGGCAGCCTTACAGGTAGTTGGCGTTGGCAGCGTCCAGGGTGCCCTGGGCCTGCATGATCAGTTCGCAGAATTCACGGGCCGCGCCTTCGCCGCCACGTGCCTGGGTCACGCCATGTGCGTGCTGGCGAACGAACGGCGCGGCGTTGGCCACCGCCATGCCCAGGGCGACCCGGCGGATCACCGGCAGGTCGGGCAGGTCGTCGCCAAGGTAGGCCACTTCATCATAGCCCAGGCCCAGTTCGGCGAGCAGGCCGTCCAGCACCACCAGTTTGTCTTCGCGGCCCTGATACAGGTGCGGGATGCCGAGGTTCTTCGCCCGGCGCTCGACCACCGGGGTCTTGCGCCCGCTGATGATAGCGGTGGTCACGCCCGAGGCCATGAGCATCTTGATGCCCTGGCCGTCGAGGGTGTTGAAGGTCTTGAACTCGCTGCCGTCCTCGAGGAAGTACAGGCGCCCGTCGGTGAGCACGCCGTCCACGTCGAACACTGCCAGCTTGATGTGCTTGCCGCGTTGCATGAGGTTCTGGTTCATTCCATCGCTCTCTTACATCACGCCGGCGCGCAGCAGGTCGTGCATGTTCAGGGCGCCGGTGGGGCGGTCCTCGCGGTCCACCACCACCAGGGCGTTGATCTTGTGGTCTTCCATGATCTTCAGTGCCTCGGCCGCGAGCATTTCGGCGCGGGCCGTCTTGCCGTGCACGGTCATGACCTGGTCGATCAGGGTGGTGTGGATGTCGATGTTGCGGTCCAGGCTGCGGCGCAGGTCGCCGTCGGTGAAGATCCCGGCCAGCTTGCCGTCGGCTTCGACGATCACGGTCATGCCCAGGCTTTTTCGGGACATTTCAAGGAGCGCGTCCTTTAGCAGGGTGCCGCGGGGCACCTGGGGCAGTTCGTCGCCAGCGTGCATCACGTTCTCCACCTTGAGAAGCAAGCGGCGGCCCAATGCACCACCCGGGTGCGAGAAGGCAAAGTCCTCGGCGGTGAAACCGCGGGCTTCGAGCAGGGCAATGGCCAGCGCGTCGCCCAGCACCAGCGATGCGGTGGTGGAGGAGGTGGGGGCCAGGTTCAGCGGGCAGGCCTCTTGCTCGACGCGGGCGTCGAGGTTGACCTCGGCAGCCTGGGCCAGGGGCGAGTCCGGGTTGCCGGTCAGGCTGATCAGCTTGATGCCCAGGCGCTTGATCAGCGGCAGCAGGGTGACGATTTCGGCAGTGCTGCCGGAATTCGACAGGGCAAGGATGACATCATCGCGGGTGATCATGCCCATGTCGCCATGGCTGGCTTCGGCCGGGTGCACGAAAAACGCCGGTGTACCAGTGCTTGCCAGGGTGGCGGCGATCTTGTTGCCGATGTGCCCGGACTTGCCCATGCCGACCACGACGACCCGGCCCTTGCTGGCCAGGATCAGTTCGCAGGCCTTGACGAAATTTTCGTCGATGCGCGCCAGCAGGGCCTCTACGGCCTCGAGTTCCAGGCGCAGGGTGCGTTGTGCGGATTGGATCAGCTCGCTGGATTGGCTCATGTCGAAAAAGCAATGCCTGATGAAAAGGCGGCGATTATAGCTGCAATGAAAGAAACCCTCACGCTTTCGATTGCCGGGGTGAATGTCTCGCCAGCCTGTCGCAGGGCTGAACGACTCGCTAGCCGACCTTGGGGCGGCGCTGTCAGCGGTGCTATAGTTCGCCGCTATTCGGCCTGCCAGGGGCGCTTGTGCCTTCCAGATGGAGGCCGACGTCCATTAGGACGAGGCTGCACTAGCAAGGAGTCTAGATGAGTGTGGATAGCGCCTACGCGGTCGAGTTGAAGGGGGTTACCTTCAAACGTGGTTCGCGCAGCATTTTCAGCAACGTCGACATTCGCATCCCGCGCGGCAAGGTCACCGGCATCATGGGGCCATCGGGTTGCGGCAAGACCACGTTGCTCCGCCTGATGGGCGCGCAGTTGCGCCCCTCCAGCGGTGAGGTCTGGGTTGCCGGGCAGAACCTGCCGACGTTGTCGCGCAGCGACCTGTTCGACGCCCGCAAGCAAATGGGGGTGCTGTTCCAGAGCGGCGCGCTGTTCACCGATCTCGATGTGTTCGAGAACGTCGCGTTCCCGCTGCGCGTGCATACCCAGCTGTCGGATGAGATGATCCGCGATATCGTGCTGATGAAGCTGCAGGCCGTGGGGCTGCGCGGTGCCATCGACCTGATGCCCGACGAGCTGTCCGGTGGCATGAAGCGCCGTGTGGCCTTGGCCCGGGCGATTGCCCTCGACCCGCAGATCCTCATGTACGACGAGCCGTTCGTCGGCCAGGACCCGATCGCCATGGGTGTATTGGTGCGTCTGATCCGCCTGCTCAACGACGCCTTGGGTATCACCAGCATCGTCGTTTCCCACGACCTGGCGGAAACAGCCAGCATCGCCGACTACATCTATGTCGTAGGTGATGGCCAGGTGCTGGGCCAGGGGACGCCTGACGAGCTGATGGGGTCGGACAATCCGCGGATTCGCCAGTTCATGAAGGGCGACCCGGACGGCCCGGTGCCTTTCCATTTCCCTGCGCCTGACTACCGCGCCGACCTGCTGGGAGCGCGTTGATGCGCAGAAAATCCTTACTCGAACGTGTCCGCCTGCTGGGGCGCTCGGCCATCGACGTATTGGCGGTGCTGGGGCGCTCCTGCCTGTTCCTGTTCCATGCGCTGATCGGCCGTGGCGGCATCGGCGGCGGCTTCCAGCTGCTGACCAAGCAGCTGTATTCGGTGGGCGTGCTGTCGCTGGCGATCATCGTCGTGTCCGGGGTGTTCATCGGCATGGTGCTGGCGCTACAGGGCTTCAGCATCCTGACCAAGTACGGCTCGGAGCAGGCGGTGGGGCAGATGGTCGCCCTGACCCTGCTGCGTGAGCTCGGCCCGGTGGTGACGGCGTTGCTGTTCGCCGGCCGTGCCGGTTCGGCGCTGACCGCAGAAATCGGCAACATGAAGTCCACCGAGCAGTTGTCGAGCCTTGAAATGATCGGCGTCGACCCGCTCAAGTACATCGTCGCGCCGCGCCTGTGGGCCGGTTTCATCTCGCTGCCGTTGCTGGCGCTGATTTTCAGCGTGGTCGGCATCTGGGGTGGCTCGTGGGTGGCGGTGGACTGGCTGGGCGTCTATGAGGGCTCGTTCTGGGCCAACATGCAGAACAGTGTTTCGTTCACGGACGATGTGCTCAACGGGCTGATCAAGAGCCTGGTATTTGCCTTCGTCACGACCTGGATCGCCGTATTCCAGGGGTACGACTGTGAGCCCACCTCAGAAGGGATCAGCCGTGCCACCACCAAGACCGTGGTCTATGCCTCGTTGGCAGTGCTGGGTCTGGACTTTATTCTGACCGCCTTGATGTTTGGAGATTTCTGATGCAAAACCGCACCCTGGAAATCGGTGTCGGCCTGTTCCTTCTGGCCGGGATCCTGGCGCTGCTGCTGCTGGCCCTGCGTGTCAGCGGGCTGTCGGCCAGCCCGAGCAGCGATACCTATAAAGTTTATGCCTACTTCGACAATATCGCCGGTTTGACGGTCAGAGCTAAAGTGACCATGGCCGGTGTGACCATCGGCAAGGTTACCGCCATCGATCTGGACCGCGATTCCTACACCGGTCGGGTGACGCTGCAGCTGGACAAGTCGGTGGACAATCTGCCGACCGACTCCACTGCCTCGATCCTGACCGCCGGGTTGCTTGGCGAGAAGTACATCGGCATCAGCGTGGGCGGTGAGGACCAGGTGCTCAAGGACGGCGGGACCATCCACGACACCCAGTCGGCACTGGTGCTGGAAGATCTGATTGGCAAGTTCCTGCTCAACTCCGTTGGCAAGGAACCGAAAGAAGCGCAACCGGCTAATTAAGGAGTTTCCATGATTTCCATCCTGCGACGTGGCCTGCTGGTCCTGCTGGCGGCCTTCCCCCTGCTGACCGTGGCTGCGCAGACGCCACACGATGTGGTTCAGGGCACCACCACTGAACTGCTGGGCGACCTCAAGGCCAACAAGGAACAGTACAAGTCCAACCCCAATGCCTTCTATGATGCGCTGAACCGCATCCTCGGCCCGGTGGTGGACGCTGACGGTATTTCCAAGAGCATCATGACCGTCAAGTACTCGCGCAAGGCCACCCCCGAGCAGATGCAGCGCTTCCAGGAAAACTTCAAGCGCAGCCTGATGCAGTTCTATGGCAATGCCCTGCTCGAGTACAACAACCAGGGCATCACCGTCGACCCGGCCAAGGCTGATGACGGCAAGCGCGCCAGCGTTGGGATGAAGGTCACCGGCAACAACGGTGCCGTGTATCCAGTGCAGTACACCCTGGAGAACATCGGTGGCGAGTGGAAGGTGCGCAACGTGATCGTCAACGGCATCAACATCGGCAAGCTGTTCCGCGACCAGTTCGCCGACGCCATGCAGCGCAATGGCAACGACCTGGACAAGACCATCGACGGCTGGGCCGGTGAAGTGGCCAAGGCCAAGCAGGCCGCCGACAACTCCCCGGAGAAGACCGTCAAATGAGTGAGGCCGGTGTAAGCATGGCCGAGCCGGGCGTGCTGCGCCTGGCCGGCGTGCTGGACTACCGCAGCGGGCCGGTCCTGCGCAAGCAGGGCAAGGCGCTGATCGCGGCCTGCCGCGAGGCGCAGCTGGTGCTCGATTGTTCGGCAGTGCAGCGTTCCACCAGTGTCGGCCTGTCGTTGCTGCTGGCCTTCATGCGCGATGCCCAGGCCGCAGGCAAGGGTTGCCAGGTGCGCAGCATGCCAGACGACATGCGGGAAATTGCCGAGGTCTATGACCTCGATGAAGTGCTGGCAACCTGATGGCCCGGCACGGATGATGGCCCCTCGGTCAGCGAAGCCCTCGTTGGGCTTCGCAGGCGGGGGGCTTTTTTGTATGATGGCCGACCCGTGCGCATCGGGCGCCGATTGAGGTTGAGCATGCAGGCCGTAGAAGTTAAAAGCTTCCTTGAAGAGAAATTGCCGGGTTCCCGGGTCGAAGTTGAAGGCGAAGGCTGCAACTTCCAGTTGAACGTGATCAGCGACGAGTTGGCTGGCCTGAGCCCGGTCAAACGCCAGCAGGCGATCTATGCTCACCTGAATCCGTGGATCGCCAATGGCAGCATCCATGCGGTAACCATGAAATTTTTCAGCAGCGCAGCCTGGGCTGAGCGCACCTGAGCCAACGTGGCGGCGAGATTCCAATGGACAAACTGATTATTACTGGCGGCGCTCGCCTTGATGGCGAGATCCGCATTTCGGGCGCGAAGAACGCAGCCCTGCCGATTCTGGCGGCGACCCTGCTGGCCGACGGCCCGGTCACCGTGGGCAACCTGCCGCACCTGCACGACATCACCACCATGATCGAGCTGTTCGGGCGCATGGGCATCGAGCCGGTGATCGACGAAAAGCTGGCGGTCGAGATCGACCCTCGCACCATCAAGACACTGGTTGCACCTTACGAGCTGGTCAAGACCATGCGCGCCTCGATTCTGGTGCTGGGCCCGATGGTTGCCCGTTTCGGCGAGGCCGAAGTGGCCCTGCCTGGCGGTTGCGCCATTGGTTCGCGCCCGGTCGACCTGCACATCCGTGGCCTCGAGGCCATGGGCGCGAAGATCGAAGTCGAAGGCGGCTACATCAAGGCCAAGGCACCTGAGGGTGGCCTGCGCGGTGCGCACTTCTTCTTCGACACCGTCAGCGTGACCGGTACCGAGAACATCATGATGGCCGCTGCCCTGGCCAAGGGCCGCAGCGTGCTGCAGAACGCCGCGCGCGAGCCGGAAGTGGTCGACCTGGCCAACTTCATCAACGCCATGGGCGGCAAGGTCCAGGGCGCTGGTACCGACACCATCGTCATCGATGGCGTCGAGCGCCTGCACTCGGCCAACTACCGCGTGATGCCGGACCGTATCGAGACCGGTACCTACCTGGTTGCCGCTGCCGTGACCGGCGGCCGCGTCAAGGTCAAGGACACCGACCCGACCATCCTTGAAGCCGTACTGGAAAAACTCAAGGAAGCCGGCGCCGACATCAACACTGGCGAAGACTGGATCGAGCTGGACATGCACGGCAAGCGGCCGAAAGCCGTCAACCTGCGTACCGCCCCGTACCCGGCGTTCCCGACCGACATGCAGGCGCAGTTCATCTCGCTCAACGCCATTGCCGAAGGCACCGGTGCAGTGATCGAGACGATCTTCGAAAACCGCTTCATGCACGTCTACGAAATGCACCGCATGGGCGCGCAGATCCAGGTCGAAGGCAACACTGCCATCGTCACTGGCGTCAAGGCGCTGAAGGGTGCCCCGGTAATGGCCACCGACCTGCGTGCTTCCGCCAGCCTGGTGCTGTCGGCGCTGGTAGCCGAAGGCGATACCCTGATCGATCGCATCTACCACATCGACCGTGGTTACGAGTGCATCGAAGAAAAACTGCAGATGCTGGGCGCGAAGATCCGTCGCGTACCGGGCTAGTAGCCCGTCGGCATACCGTGTGGGAGCGGGCCTGCCCGCGAATACCGGCAGAGCCGGTGCCATGCACCGCGGTGGTTGCTTTGCGGGCAAGCCCGCTCCCACAATGAATCAAATGCGGTCGGGCTCGACGCCCGGCCGGCAGTAGCCGCTTAAGGACCGACGTTCCAATGTTGACCATCGCGCTTTCCAAAGGCCGTATTCTCGACGATACCCTGCCGTTGCTGGCCGAGGCCGGTATCGTGCCGACCGAGAACCCGGACAAGAGCCGCAAACTGATCATCCCCACCACGCAGGACGATGTGCGCCTGCTGATCGTGCGTGCGACCGACGTGCCGACCTATGTCGAGCATGGTGCCGCCGACCTGGGTGTGGCCGGCAAGGATGTGCTGATGGAGTACGGCGGCCAGGGCCTTTACGAGCCCCTGGACCTGCAGATTGCCCGTTGCAAGCTGATGACCGCTGGCGTGGTCGGCGCACCCGAGCCCAAGGGCCGTCTGCGCGTGGCTACCAAGTTCGTCAACGTAGCCAAGCGCTACTACGCCGAACAGGGCCGCCAGGTCGACATCATCAAGCTGTACGGCTCGATGGAACTGGCACCGCTGATCAACCTCGCCGACAAGATCATCGACGTGGTCGACACCGGCAACACCCTGCGTGCCAACGGCCTGGAGCCCCAGGAACTGATCGCCACGATCAGCTCGCGCCTGGTGGTCAACAAGGCCTCCATGAAAATGCAGCACGCCCGTATCCAGAGCCTGATCGACACGCTGCGCGGAGCGGTCGAATCGCGACACCGCGGCTGACTCTCTACCGACTGCGCGCGGCCTTCGCTGCCGCGCCCGTCTATCCGCGTCATAGCCATTTTTCTCGGGTGCCCGCGCGGATGGACTGGTAGCCTAGGGCGCCTGAGCATTCGCCAATAATCGAGGCCCTCGCCATGACCGTGTCCACTGCAATTGCCCGTCTCAACGCTGCTGATCCGGATTTCGCCCGACATCTGGATCATCTGCTGAGCTGGGAAAGTGTGTCCGATGACGCGGTCAACCAGCGCGTGCTCGACATCATCAAGGCCGTGCGCGAGCGCGGCGATGCGGCACTGGTGGAATTCACCCAGCGTTTCGATGGTGTCGATGCCAAGTCCATCGATGACCTGATCCTCGGTCGCGAGCGCCTGGAACTGGCGCTGACCCGCATTACCCCGGCCCAGCGCGAAGCCCTGGAAAAGGCTGCCAACCGTGTGCGCATGTACCACGAGCGGCAGAAGCAGGACTCCTGGCAGTACACTGAGGCCGACGGCACCGTGCTCGGCCAGAAGGTCACCCCGCTGGACCGCGCCGGCCTGTATGTGCCGGGTGGCAAGGCGTCGTACCCATCGTCGGTGCTGATGAACGCCATCCCGGCCAAGGTCGCCGGCGTGGCCGAAGTGGTGATGGTGGTGCCGACCCCGCGTGGCGAGGTCAACGAACTGGTGCTGGCGGCTGCCTGCATCGCCGGTGTCGACCGTGTGTTCACCGTCGGTGGCGCCCAGGCTGTTGCCGCGCTGGCCTACGGTACCGAAAGCGTGCCGCAGGTGGACAAGATCGTCGGCCCGGGCAACATCTACGTCGCCACCGCCAAGCGCCATGTGTTCGGCCAGGTGGGTATCGACATGATCGCCGGTCCGTCGGAAATCCTCGTGGTATGCGACGGCCAGACCGACCCGGACTGGATCGCCATGGACCTGTTCTCCCAGGCCGAGCACGATGAAGATGCCCAGGCCATCCTGGTCAGCCCGGACGCCGCCTTCCTCGACCGCGTTGCCGCCAGCATCGACAAGTTGCTGCCGACCATGGAACGTGCCGAGATCATCGAGAAGTCGATCAATGGCCGTGGCGCGCTGATCCAGGTGCGTGACATGCAGCAGGCCATGGAAGTGGCCAACCGCATTGCCCCGGAGCACCTGGAACTGTCGGTCGCCGACCCGCAGGCCTGGCTGCCGCACATCCGCCACGCTGGCGCGATCTTCATGGGCCGCCACACCAGCGAAGCGCTCGGCGACTACTGCGCAGGGCCCAACCACGTGCTGCCGACCTCCGGTACCGCGCGTTTCTCGTCGCCGCTGGGGGTGTATGACTTCCAGAAGCGTTCGTCGATCATTTTCTGCTCCGAGCAGGGCGCGTCCGAACTGGGCCACACCGCCTCGGTCCTGGCCCGTGGCGAGTCGCTTACCGCCCACGCCCGTAGCGCTGAATACCGCATTCTGACCCAAGAGAAGGGGAACTGAGCATGAGTCGATTCTGGAGCCCCTTCGTCAAGGACCTGGTGCCTTACGTGCCGGGCGAACAGCCCAAGCTGGCCCGCCTGGTCAAGCTGAACACCAACGAAAACCCCTACGGCCCGTCGCCCAAGGCGCTGGAGGCCATGCGCGGCGAGCTGAACGACAACCTGCGCCTGTACCCGGACCCGAATGGTGACCGGCTGAAGCAGGCGGTGGCCGAGTACTACGGCGTGACCCCGGCACAAGTGTTCGTCGGCAACGGCTCGGACGAGGTACTGGCGCACATCTTCCACGGGCTGTTCCAGCACGACGCACCGCTGCTGTTCCCGGACATCAGCTACAGCTTCTACCCGGTCTACTGCGGTCTTTACGGTATTGCCTTCGAGCAGGTGGCGTTGGACGAGCAGTTCCAGATCCGCATCGAGGACTACAACAAGCCCAACGCCGGCATCATCTTCCCCAACCCCAACGCGCCGACCGGCTGCCTGATGCCGCTGCAGGCGGTGGAGCAGTTGCTGCAGGCCAACCGTGATTCGGTGGTGGTGGTGGATGAAGCCTACATCGACTTCGGGGGCGAAACAGCGATCAGCCTGGTGGACCGCTACGACAATCTGCTGGTCACCCAGACCCTATCGAAGTCGCGCTCGCTGGCGGGGCTGCGGGTTGGCCTGGCGGTTGGCCACCCGGACCTGATCGAAGCGCTGGAGCGGATCAAGAACAGCTTCAACTCCTACCCGCTGGACCGTGCCGCGATCGTCGGCGCAGCGGTGGCGTTCGAGGACCGCGAGTACTTCGAAGAAACCTGCCGCAAGGTGATCGACAGCCGCGAGGTATTGGTCGGGCAACTGCGGGCCAAGGGCTTCGAAGTGCTGCCGTCGGCGGCCAACTTCATCTTCGCCCGCCATCCGCAGCACGATGCCGGTGAGTTGGCTGCACGCCTGCGCGAGCAGGGCGTGATCGTGCGCCACTTCAAGCAGCCGCGCATTGCCCAGTTCCTGCGCATCACCATCGGTACGCCAGAGATGAACCAGGCGCTGCTTGATGCATTGAACTGACGGTATTGCAAGCTGCCGTGACGCGGCCCTTGTGGGAGCGGGCGTGCCCGCGAACACCGGCAACGCCGGTGCCATCCATCGCGTTGGATTCTTCGCGGGCATGCCCGCTCCCACAGGGATTTCCACTATCGCCAGAAACCATCAATGTTTGCTGTATTGCCGGTATACATTATGCTAACCAAATTCATCGGATGATTGGTTGAGTTTCATGAGTACCGAATTGACCAAGCGCTCCCTGGTCGAACTGGCCGTCGAGCGCATGCGAGAACGCATCCTGCTGGGCGACTGGCAGGTTGGCCAGCGTTTGCCGACCGAGCCGGAACTGGCCCTGCAGTTGGGCATAAGCCGCAACACCGTACGCGAGGCCATGCGTGTGCTGGCGTTCAGTGGCCTGGTGGAGATTCGCCAGGGGGATGGCAGCTACCTGCGCACGGCCCAGGACCCGCTACAGGCGGTGCAGGCGATGTCGCGCTGCACGCCCGAGCAGGCCCGTGAAACCCGGCACATCCTCGAAGCCGAGGCCATCGGCCTGGCCGCGCTGCGCCGAACCGACGCCGATCTTCAGGCGCTTCGTGATGCCCTGGCCAACAGTGCCGGGCATTTTCACGGTGATATCGATGCTTATGTGGCCTGCGACCTGGTGTTTCACCAGCGGCTGGTCGATGCCGCCCACAACCCGGCCTTGAGTGAGCTGTATCGATACTTTTCCGGGGTGGTGGCTGCCGCGCTGCAGCACAACATGGCAACCGTGCCGCGCTGCCAGGCCACGTTCGACCTGCACGGGCAGATCCTTGCCGCAATCGAGCAACGCGATGCGGAGCAGGCCAAGCGCCTGAGCCGTACCCTTATCGAATCCTGACTCCGAGAAGGCCATGGCTGATTCCATCACCCGTAACACCCCACCGAGCGAGCGGGACCTCGATGAGTTGCTGATCGACGCCGAGGCTGACGACGAGCAGGTCCAACAGCAGCCGGTACAGATACAGCGGCCTTGGCTGTTGTTGCTCGGCCTGGTGCTGGTGGCATTGAACCTGCGCCCAGCATTGTCGAGCATGGCGCCGGTGCTGGGCCAGGTGTCCGAAGGCTTGGGGCTGAATGCCTCACAGGCCGGTTTGCTGACCACCTTGCCAGTGCTGTGCCTGGGCCTGTTCGCCCCCTTGGCGCCGGTGCTGGCGAGGCGCTTTGGCAGCGAGCGGGTGATCCTCGGCATCCTCGCCACCCTGGCGCTTGGTATCGTCGTGCGCAGTAGCCTGGGGGCCACCGGGGTGTTCCTCGGCAGCCTGATGGCCGGGGCCAGTATCGGCATCATTGGCGTGCTGTTGCCGGGCATCGTCAAGCGCGATTTCCCGCAACACGCTGGCACCTTGACCGGCGTATACACCATGGCGCTGTGCCTTGGCGCCGCCATGGCTGCAGGCGCCACGGTGCCTCTGGCCCAGCACTTCAACGACAGCTGGGCGCTGGGGCTTGGCTTCTGGATGCTGCCGGCCCTGCTGGCCATGCTGGTATGGCTGCCGCAGGCCCGCCAGGGTCATGGCCTGCACAAGGTGGCTTATCGCGTGCGTGGGCTATGGCGGGACCCGCTGGCCTGGCAGGTGACCCTGTACATGGGCCTGCAGTCGTCACTGGCCTATATCGTCTTTGGCTGGTTGCCATCGATCCTGATCGGTCGCGGCCTGAGCCCGACCGAGGCGGGGCTGGTGCTGTCGGGGTCGGTAATCGTGCAGCTGGTCAGTTCGCTCAGTGCGCCCTGGCTGGCCACTCGCGGCAAGGACCAGCGCCTGGCCATCGTGCTGGTCATGCTGATTACCCTGACCGGCCTGTTCGGTTGCCTGTATGCGCCGCTTTCCGGGCTGTGGGGCTGGGCGGTTGTGCTGGGCCTGGGGCAGGGCGGTACCTTTGCCCTGGCGCTGACCTTGATCGTGCTGCGCTCGAAGGATGCCCATGTCGCGGCGAACCTGTCGAGCATGGCGCAGGGGGTGGGTTATACCCTGGCGTCGATGGGGCCGTTTGCGGTGGGGCTGGTGCATGACCTGACCGGGGGCTGGGCGGCAGTGGGGTGGATCTTTGCCGTGCTGGGGGTGGGGGCCATCGTGTTCGGCCTGGGCGCCGGGCGGGCTTTGCATGTGCAGGTGAGCAGCGAGAAAGTCTGAAGGGGTATGTTGGCAGTGCCGGCCTCTTCGCGGGCACGCCCGCTCCCACAGGAGAGCCACAGGATCAAAGCATGCATGGATCTTGTGGGAGCGGGCGCGCCCGCGAAGAGGCCGGTACTGGCATAAGCAACCGGGGCAGATTATCGTGCTGCTTTCGACTCCCAGGACGGACCAGCCCCCATGAGCGACGCCAACCGCGACCTGATCACCCGCTTCTACCAAGCCTTCCAGCGCCTGGACGCCGAGGCCATGGTCGCCTGCTACAGCGACGATATCGTCTTCAGCGACCCGGTCTTCGGCACCTTGCGTGGCAAGGATGCAGGCGACATGTGGCGAATGCTCACCAGCCGGGCCAAGGACTTCACCCTGACCTTCGACAACGTTCGCGCCGATGAACGCACGGGCGCCGCACATTGGGTGGCCACCTACCTGTTCAGCCAGACCGGCCGCATCGTGGTCAATGATATCCAGGCGCGTTTCGTGATCCGTGACGGTTTGATCTGCCAGCACGATGACCACTTCGACTTGTGGCGTTGGTCGCGGCAGGCGCTGGGTGTGCCTGGCATGCTGCTGGGCTGGTCGCCGCTGGTGCAGAACAAGGTACGCCAGCAGGCGTTCAAAGGATTGCGAGCATTCCAGCAGGCCCAGGGTGAGTGACCCCGTTGAAATTGCCGCCAGCAAACCCTGGTATGTCTACTTGGTAAGGGCTGCCAATGGATCGCTGTATTGCGGTATCAGCGATGACCCGCAGCGGCGCTTTCTGGCGCACCAGAAAGGGCAGGGCGCGCGTTACTTCAAGACCAGCCCGGCCCAGGCGCTGGTGTATGTGGAGCAATGGCCGGACAAGGGCGAGGCGTTACGCCAGGAGCGGCTGGTGAAGCGGCTGCGCAAGTCGGCGAAGGAGGCGTTGGTGGCCTCCTATGGCGCAGTAGTGGCTGCTAATTAGGGCCGCTTCGCGCCCCATCGCCGGCAAGCCAGCTCCCACTTAGCCAGCTCCCACTTCGACTGCATAGACCTCAGGCCTGTGCAGTACCTGTGGGAGCTGGCTTGCCGGCGATGGGCTGCGCAGCAGCCCCGGGGTCATCAGTCCTTGCGCCGCTTCAACTGATCCACCAAGGTGGTCGGAAGGCCCTTGATGATCAAGGTCCCTGCCGCTTCGTCATACTCGACCTTGTCCCCCAGCAGGTGCGCTTCGAAGCTGATCGACAACCCCTCGGCACGGCCGGTGAAGCGGCGGAACTGGTTGAGGGTGCGCTTGTCCGCAGGGATTTCCGGCGACAGACCGTAGTCCTTGTTGCGGATGTGGTCGTAGAACGCCTTGGGTCGATCCTCGTCGATCAGGCTGGACAGCTCCTCCAGCGTGACCGGTTCGCCCAGCTTGGTCTGGGTAGTGGCGTACTCGACCAGGGTCTGGGTTTTTTCGCGGGCGGACTCTTCCGGCAGGTCTTCGCTCTCGACGAAGTCGCTGAAGGCCTTGAGCAGGGTGCGGGTTTCGCCCGGGCCGTCGACGCCCTCCTGGCAGCCGATGAAGTCACGGAAGTAGTCCGAGACCTTCTTGCCGTTCTTGCCCTTGATGAACGAAATGTACTGTTTGGAGTTCTGGTTGTTCTTCCACTCCGACAGGTTGATGCGCGCCGCCAGGTGCAGTTGGCCAAGGTCGAGGTGCCGCGAAGGCGTCACATCAAGCTCGGCGTTCACTGCCACACCTTCGCTGTGGTGCAGAAGGGCGATCGCCAGGTATTCGGTCATGCCTTGCTGGTAGTGGGCAAAAAGGATGTGGCCGCCGGTGGACAGGTTGGACTCTTCCATCAGCTTTTGCAGGTGCTCCACGGCCACACGGCTGAAGGAAGTAAAGTCCTTTTCTTCGTCCAGGTACTGCTTCAGCCAGCCGCTCAGCGGGTAGGCGCCGGACTCGCCGTGGAAAAAGCCCCAGGCCTTGCCTTGCTTGGCGTTGTAGCTGTCATTGAGGTCGGCCAGCAGGTTTTCGATGGCGTCGGAGGCAGCCAGTTCGGAATCGCGGGCATGCAGCACGGCGGGGCTGCCATCGGGCTTTTTGTCGATCAGGTGAACGATGCAATGACGGATTGGCATGGAATTCTCGGCGAGCTGCAAAAGTCATCCAGTTTACCCTAGACACCAGGTGATGCAGTGGCCGGATGTTGGCAGAAATGCCGGTTGTTCGTTTTTTGTTCAATTTTGTGCGTTTTGGGCTAAAACCCCCGAAAAACCTGCATTAAATCGAAGCGTGCAGCGGATATTTATCTGCTCCTGTGGTAGTTTTGCGCGGTCTTGCGCCCCTTGTGTGGCGCATTGCTGGCAGCGTGCTGTCGTCGTGTCGAACCAAACGTCGATTTGCGTATCTACATACGCGATTGGCGCGGCCCTCCACTTTCAGGGGCTGGCCCGATAACGTCGTAGTCCGCTGCATAACCATCGAATTTGATAGGGAAGGAACACCACCATGGCATTGACCAAAGACCAACTGATTGCCGACATCGCCGAATCGATCGCCGCGCCAAAAGCCACCGCCAAGAATGCTCTGGAGCAACTGGGCCAGATCGTTGCCGACCAGCTGGAAAACGGCGCTGAAATCACTCTGCCAGGTATCGGCAAACTGAAAGTCGCTGAGCGTCCTGCCCGTACCGGCCGCAACCCTTCGACTGGCGCTGCCATCGAAATCGCTGCCAAGAAAGTCGTCAAGTTCGTTCCGGCCAAAGTGCTGACCGACGCCATCAACAAGTAATTGTTGAAGCTTTGACGAAACCGCGCCCGGCTTGCCCGGACGCGGTTTTTTCATGCCTGGGTTTTACGCGCGGCGTGCCAGGCCTGGCGCGCCTCGTCGTCGTGGAAGCTCCAGGCGACCATGCGGCTTTGCTTCTGCCCCTGGCCCATTTCACTGATGCGCACGGCCTTGGCGCCCGCTTTCCTGAGCGCAGCCTCGATCCCCGGCAAGTTGCTGGCCTTGGACACCAGGCTGGTGAACCACAGTACCCGTTCGGCGTACTGCACGCTTTCACTGACCAGTTGGCTGACAAAGCGGATCTCGCCGCCTTCGCACCACAGTTCGTTGTTCTGGCCACCGAAGTTGAGCACCGGCAGCTTGCGCTTGGGGTCCTGTTTGCCGAGGTTCTTCCACTTGCGCTGGCTGCCACGGGTGGCTTCGTCGCGTGAGGCATGGAAGGGCGGGTTGCACAGGGTCAGGTCGAAGCGTTCGCCCTCCTGCAGCAGGCCGCTGAGGATGTGCGCACGGTTGGCCTGTTGGCGCAGGGTGATGGCCTTGCCCAGGCCGTTGGCCTGGACGATGGCCTTGGCCGAAGCCAGGGCTACGGGGTCGATGTCCGAGCCAAGGAAGCGCCAGCGGTAATCGCTGTAGCCCAGCAGCGGGTAGATGCAGTTGGCACCCACGCCGATGTCCAGCGTACGCACCTGGGCGCCCTTGGGGATCTCGCCGGCATTGTCATCGGCCAGCAGGTCGGCGGCGACGTGGATGTAGTCGGCGCGGCCAGGAATCGGCGGGCACAGGTAGTCGGCGGGGATATCCCAGTGCTGGATGCCGTACTGGGCCTTCAGCAGCGCACGGTTGAACACCCGCACGGCCTCGGGGTTGGCGAAGTCGATGCTGGGTTTGCCGTGGGGGTTGGTGATGGTGAAGCGCGCCAGGTCAGGGTGGGCCTTGATCAGGCTGGGGAAGTCGTAGCGGCCCTGGTGGCGGTTGCGCGGGTGCAGGGTGGGTTTGTTCGGGGTCATGGCAGTGTCCAGCCCTATACGAGCGGTGGCTGATAGAGCCTGGGGCTGCTTTGCAGCCCTTTCGCGACACAAAGCCGCTCCCCCCAAAAAAAAGCGCCCCTCCCAAAAAACGCCGCCCCCTCAGGAAAGCCCTTTC